>NZ_NMPP01000041.1:0-88863 GCF_009192885.1 Xanthomonas sp. LMG 12462
CGGACCCGGAGCGCGTCAGCGCGGAGGGCGCGCTGCGGGGTGTGCTTTCTTTTGGTTACTTTTCTTTGCACAAGCAAAGAAAAGTGACTCGCCGACAGGCGAAAGCTGTTGCTGTTGCTTCAAGCTTTAGAGCTTTAACAGCAAAAGCATCAGCAACAGCAAAGGCTTTCGCCCTTACGGGCGAGTTACTTTTCTTTGCTCGCGCAAAGAAAAGGTAACCAAAAGAAAGCGCGCCCTGCCTCGCGCCCTCCGCGCTGCGCGCTCCGGGTCCGCGTCCATCGCGGGGATCCGCGGAAGGGGCATCCTGCCCCTGCCGCGGACGGCGTACATCCATGTACGCCGCCCTTCGGGTATTTCCCCGCGATGGCCGCCGCTTCGGAAGGGAACCCGGTACGGCAACAGCAACAGCAACAGCAACAACAAAGCAGAAGCAAAGCAACGACCAGAGCAACAGCGACAGCGACAACAAAAGCAAATTCGAAATCGGCAACAGCAACAGCAACAGCAACGACACTAGCAACAGCGGCGCCGACAACGCACCGCTCTGATAAGTGGCTACAGCAACGTCGCACCCGGACACTGCAACGGCGACACCCAGTGCTGGCTACCAAAACCAGCGTCCGCAAAGGCCGCCTGCACCGCCGGCGCCGCGGCCTCCGCCTCGGCACGGCTGGCGAACCAGGCGAACACACTCGGACCAGCGCCGGAAATGCCCGCACCCATCGCCCCCGCCGCCAGCGCCGCCGCCTTGGCCGCGTCGAAGCCGACGATCAGCGGCGCGCGGCGCGGCTCGATCAGCACGTCGCGCAGGCCGGCGCGCACCAGCGCCTCGTCGCCGGCATGGCAACCCGCCAGCACCAACGCCAGGTTCGCGCTCTGCGCCACGAACTCGCCGAGCCGGTACTCGCCGGCCAGCGCTGCGCGCGCGTGGCGCGTCTCCAGCGTCGCGTCCGGGTGCACCAGCAGGCTGTGCCAGCCGCTCGGCACCGGGACCGGCACCAGCTGCTCCAGGGTCGACAGCACCAGGCCGCCCAGCAGCATCGGGCCGAGGTTGTCGCCGTGGCGGCTGCCGCTGGCCACCGCCTCGCCGTCCAGCGCGTAGCGATACAGTGCATCGCGCGACAGCGGCGCGGCAAGCAAGGCATTGGCCGCCACCAGCGCGGCCACGCACGAGGCGGCCGAGCCGCCCATGCCGGAGCTGAGCGGGATGCCCTTGTCGATCTCCAGTTCGAAGCCGAACGGCAGCGCCAACGCCTCGCGCAGCGACATCAACGCGGCACCGGCGGTGTTGCGTGCGGCCTCCAATGGCAAGGTCACGGTGGTGCCACGGATCGCGGCAATGCGCACCTCCGGCGCGTCGATGCGGCGCACCGTCACCGTGTCGCCGACACCTTCCACCGCATAGCCCAGCAGGTCGAATCCCACCGCCACGTTGGCCACCGAGGCCGGCGCGAACGCGCTTGCCTGCGTCGGCAGCGCGGCCGGGCCGACGGCGCTCGTTGCCAGCGTCTGCATCCGGCTCACAGGCGCGCGCCCTCGCCCGCCGCGACCCGCAGCAGGTCGGCGAACACACCGGCGGCGGTCACTTCCGGGCCGGCGCCCGGCCCCTGTACCACCAGCGGATTGTTGCAGTAGCGGCGGGTGGTGAACTGCACCACGTTGTCGGTCAGGCGCAGGTTGGCGAAGGCATGGTCGGCCGGCAGTTCCACCAGGCCCACGCTGGGTGCATGGCCCGGCGCCAACCGCGCCACGTAACGCAGCACGCAGCCGCGCGCCCTGGCCGCCTGCAGGCGCTGCGCGAACACCGCATCGACCTCGTGCAGGCGCGCCATGAAATCGTCCACGCTGGCCTGGCGCAGCGCTTCCGGCACCAGGCTTTCCACCGCCACGTCCTCCAGGCTCAGCTCGTGCCCGGCCTCGCGCGCCAGGATCACCAGCTTGCGCGCCACGTCGGTGCCGGACAGGTCGTCGCGCGGGTCCGGCTCGGTGTAGCCCATGCCGCGCGCCTCGGCCACCAATTGCGCGAACGGCACGCTGCCGTCGTACTTGTTGAACAGCCAGGCCAAGGTGCCGGAGAAGATGCCTTCGATCGCGGTGACCGCGTCGCCGGTATCGACCAGGTCGCGCAAGGTGGTGATCACCGGCAGGCCGGCACCGACCGTGGCCTCGTAGCGGAAGCGCGCGCCGCTGGCGGCGGCCGCGGCGCGGATGGCGTGGAAGCGCGGCAGCGGCCCGGCGCCGGCCTGTTTGTTCGGGGTCACCACGTGGATGCCGGCGGCCAGCCAGCCGGCGTAGCGGTCGGCGACGTCGGCGCTGCCGCTGCAGTCGATGATCACCGCATGCGGCAGATGCGCCGACAGCAGGTGCGCGGTGAACGCGTCCAGGTCGGTCGGCTGCTGGCCGGCGGCCAGCGCCTTCCGCCAGTCGCCGGCGAAGGCGCGCGGCTCCAGGCGCATCGTGCTGCGCGAGGCGACCGCGCGCAGGCGCAGGTCGAGGTTGGCCTTGGCCAGCAGTTGCGGCTGCGCGGCGCGCAACTGGTCCAGCAGCGCCGCACCGACGTTGCCCGGCCCGATCACGCCGACCGAGAAGGTCTGCGGCGACAGCCAGAAGCCGGCATGCGCGGCGCGCAGCGCCTTGGTCGCGTGCGCGCTGTCGATGGCCACCGAGATGTTGCGCTCGGACGAGCCCTGCGCGATCGCCAGGATGTTGACCTGGGCGCGGCCCAAGGACTCGAACAGGCGCGCGGCCACGCCGGGCTGCCCGGTCATGCCGTCGCCGACCGCGGCCAGCACGCTGATGCCGGTGGTCAACTGCACGCGCTGCACCTGACCCACCACCAGTTCGTGGGCGAACGCGGAGAGCACCGCGTCGCGCGCGCGCTCGGCCTCGTTCTGCCGCACCACGCAGCAGATGGAATGTTCGGACGACCCCTGCGAGATCATCACCACCGACACCCGCGCGTTGCGCAGCGCGGCGAACACGCGCTCGGCGGTGCCGGGCACGCCGATCAGGCCGGTGCCTTCGAGGTTGAGCACGGCCAGGTCCGGGCTCAGCGTCAGCCCCTTGATCGGGCCGCTGGTGGCGCTGCTGGCGGTGATGCGGGTGCCCGGGTGCTCGGGCTGGAAGGTGTTGCGGATGATGATCGGCAGGCCGCGCTCGATCGCCGGCGACATGGTTTGCGGGTGCACCACCTTGGCGCCGAAATAGGCCAGTTCGCAGGCTTCGTCGTAGCTGAGCGTTTCCAGTTGCACCGCTTCGGGCACGACCCGCGGGTCCGCCGAAAGTACGCCGTCGACGTCGGTCCAGATGTGCAGCTCGGCGGCGTCGAACAGCGCGGCGAAGATCGCGCCGGAGTAGTCGCTGCCGTTGCGGCCGAGGGTGGTGATGCGGCCGGCGCGGTCGCGGGCGACGAAGCCGGTGACCACGATGCGCGGCTGCGGGTGCTCCGCGCGCCATTGCGCCAGGCGCTGCGCGCTGGCGGACCAGTCCACGTCCACGCCCAGCTCGCCGCGGTCGACCACCAAGACCTCGCGCGCATCCAGCACCGCGCACTCCTCGCCCAGCGCACGCAGGTGGTCGCCCAGCAACTGCGCCGAGTACACCTCGCCCAACCCCTGCACGCGGTCCAGCACTTCCCGCGGCAGTTCGCCGATCACCGCCAGCGCGGCGAGGATCTCGGCCAGGTGCTCGAAGCGCGCGTCCAGCCATTCGACCGTGGCACCGGCATGTTCGCCAAGCAAGGCCACGGCGGCGGCGCGATGGCGGGCACGGGTTTCGTGCCAGCGCTCGCGCCAGTCGCCGTGGCCGCGCGCAGCCAGTTCGGCCAGGCCGATCAACGCATCGGTGACGCCCTTCATCGCCGAGACGACGGTGACCTGGAGACGTTCCGGGCGCGCCAACAGCAGTTGCGCGACATGACGGTAGCGTTCGGCATCGGCCACCGAGGTGCCGCCGAACTTGTGCACGACAGTGGCGGCGGCGAGCGCGGGATCGACGGCGGAATCGGGCGAAGCGGCGACAGCAGGAGCGACGGCGGGGGGCGACATGGAAGACCTCGGAGTGGAGGCCCCGCTCGCATCAGGCTGAGGGATTCCCCCGCATCCTGATCCGGGTGCGGGGCCGTGGTGTTCGACGATCAGACGAAGACGACGGGCCGCACCGGGCGAATGGTGAGGGTGGTAATACCGGTGGTAATGCCCGCAGCAGCGCCCGCCGCGTGCCGAAGCGAGCGCGGAAGCGAGATGGCGATAGGGGCGAACACCAGAGGCATGGACGCAAGAGGACATCATGCGCCGGGGCGCTGTCAAGCGCCGCGTGTGCGACCGCAGCATCGGCGCTGCGGCCCTGGCAAACGGTTGCAAAAGTGACTATCGCGCCAAGCCAGGAAACACCACGTTAAGGCCACCAAGCAGGGGGCGCCGGGCGACACGCAACGCCGTCCACGCGGGCCTGAGCGTCGGCACGCAGCGAACGCGCGACGCCGCCGGCGCCGCGCGTTTTGCGCAACCCTTACTGCTGCTTCTGATCGGTCGGCGGCGGCTGCTGCGGATCCGGGTTGGCAGGATCCTGGGGGGTAGTCGGGCTGGTCGGAGACGTCGTGGTCGGCGGTACGCCCTGCGACGCGTCCTGGCCCTGCATCGTGCCCTGCCCGGTCTCGGTGCCGGTCGCGGTGCCGCTGGCATCGCCGCTGGTGGTGCCGGCCGGGGCGGTGCTGCCGCCTGCCGGGCTGCCGTCGGCCGCTGCGGGCGGGTTGGCCACATTCGGATCGGTGGCCGGTTGGTCGCCGTCGCGCTTGCAGGCCGCAAGCGCAGCCAGCATCGAACCGACCAGGACCATCTTCATTGCTGTTTTCATCTGTGACTCCTGCTTCGCATAGGGGTGGGAATCGCTGCGGGCGTGCCGGCAAGCCGACGATCACGCCAGGCCCGAGGCGATCAGGACCGCCGATGCGCGGCGGCGATCGTCCCGCCGCACGGAGTTGCGGGCGGGACGCTTGTGGCGGACGTGGCGGAGGCGACTCCGTCCTCGTCGTCCATCGGCACTGCAAAAGTAGAGTACGCGGCGCGAATCGCCGCCAAGCGCAGTGGCCGACGGACGCAGCCTACGCAGGACGATGCTCAGGCCGCGTCGGTACAAGGTGTAGAGGACGTTATTGCAGACAGATCGGACACCGCGCGATTCACCATCGCGGCCGCTGCGCAGGATGCATGGGCAGGCAACGCGATGGCCGCTGGCGGCGCCGCGGCCGCGGCGGACGGCATGCACGAAATGGTGACCCCGGCGCGATTCGAACGCACGACCTGTCCCTTAGGAGGGGACCGCTCTATCCAGCTGAGCTACGGGGCCATTGGCCTGGCGGGGATTCTACGGCATGCCCACGCGTTTTTTGCGCTCGCCGGCCGCCCCCGCCAGCGGCGGCGGCCGGATGCGTCCGGTCTGCTAAAATTGCCGGCTGCGCGTCCCGCGTCCCCCGCCTGCGGTCGCCTTCCCTGTCGCAACGAACCCAGGAGATTCCATGTCCGCTGACCTGCTCAAGGCGCTCGGCCTCGCCGCCACCAACTCCGGCACCTATCTCGGCAATGGCGAGTGGTCCAGCGCCACCGGCGCCGGCGTGCTGCAGCCGCTCAACCCGTCGAGCAACGACATCATCGCCGACGTCCAGGCCACCACCGAGCAGGACTACGAAACGGTGATCGCCCGCGCCCAGGCCGCGTTCAAGGTCTGGCGCACCACCCCGGCGCCGCGCCGCGGCGAAGCGGTGCGGCTGTGCGGCGAAGCGCTGCGCAAGCACAAGGACGCACTGGGCTCGCTGGTCGCGCTGGAAATGGGCAAGAGCAAGCCGGAAGGCGACGGCGAAGTGCAGGAGATGATCGACATCGCCGATTTCGCGGTCGGCCAGAGCCGCATGCTGTACGGCTACACCCTGCATTCGGAGCGCCCCGGCCACCGCATGTACGAGCAGTACCAGCCGCTGGGCCTGGTCGGCATCATCAGCGCGTTCAACTTCCCGGTCGCGGTGTGGAGCTGGAACGCGTTCCTGGCGGCGATCTGCGGCGACATCTGCATCTGGAAGCCGTCCAACAAGACCCCGCTGACCGCGATCGCGTCGATGAAGATCTGCAACGAGGCGCTACGCGACGCCGGTTTCCCTGACATCTTCTTCCTGATCAACGACGCCGGCGTGGCCCTGTCCGAGCGCCTGGTCGAGGACACCCGCATCCCGCTGATCAGCTTCACCGGCTCCACCCAGGTCGGCCGCGTCGTCGCCGAGAAGTGCGCGCGCCGGCTGGGCCGCTGCCTGCTGGAGCTGGGCGGCAACAACGCGATCATCCTCGACGAGAGCGCCGACCTGAAGCTGGCGGTGCCCGGCATCGTGTTCGGCGCCGTCGGCACCGCCGGCCAGCGCTGCACCACCACGCGCCGGCTGATCGTGCACGAATCGATCTACGACACCGTGCTGGCCACCCTGGTCAAGGCCTACAAGCAGGTCGAAGGCAAGATCGGCGACCCCACCGACCCGGCCAACCTGATGGGCCCGCTGAACAGCCGCGGCGCGGTCGAGCAGTTCCTGGACTCTATCGCCAAGGCCAAGGCCGCCGGCGGCACCATCGAGACCGGCGGCACCGCGCTGGACCGCCCGGGCAACTTCGTGCTGCCGGCCATCGTCACCGGCCTGAAGAACAGCGATGAAGTGGTCCAGCACGAAACCTTCGCGCCGATCCTGTACGTGATGAAGTACAGCACCCTGGACGAGGCCATCGACATGCAGAACGGCGTGCCGCAGGGCCTGTCCTCGTCGATCTTCACCCAGAACCTGAAGGCGGCGGAGAAGTTCCTGTCCGCGGCCGGCAGCGACTGCGGCATCGCCAACGTCAACATCGGCACCTCCGGCGCCGAGATCGGCGGCGCCTTCGGCGGCGAGAAGGACACCGGCGGCGGCCGCGAATCCGGCTCGGACGCGTGGAAGGTGTACATGCGCCGGCAGACCAACACGATCAACTACTCCGACTCGCTGCCGCTGGCGCAGGGCATCAAGTTCGATCTGTAACGCGGCGAGCGCGGCGGCCAGCACCCTGCGGCCGCCGCCCCTTTCCTTCTGCAAGGAGCGACAGCGATGAGTCAGGTGCGCGAGACCAATTCCCTGGCGGTGGTCAGCCTGGTCGCCGGGATCCTCGGCTGGACCCTGATGCCGGTACTGGGCAGCCTCGGCGCGATCATCACCGGGCATCTGGCCCGGGCGGAGATCCGCCGCCAGCCGCAGCGCTTCCAGGGCGATGGCCTGGCGGTGGGCGGGCTGATCCTGGGCTGGGCCGCGGTGGTGCTGGCCGTGCTGGCGGTACTGGCCTTCGTGCTGTTCTTCGGCGGGCTGGCCTGGTTCGCCAGCACCCAGTCGTGAGCCGGGACGCCGCCGCGCCGCGGGAACGCTTCAGCGACCGCGTCGCCGATTACGTGCGCTACCGCCCCAGCTATCCGGCGGCGCTGCTGGACTGGGTGCACGGCGAGCTGGGCGTGGCGCGCGATGCGCTGGTCGCCGACATCGGCGCCGGCACCGGCATCTCCACGCGCCTGTTCCTGCAGGCCGGGCATCCGACCCTGGCCGTGGAGCCGAACGCGGCGATGCGCGAGGCCGCAGTGGCGCTGCTGCAGGACCTGCCGGGCTTCCGCGCCATCGACGGCAGCGCCGAGGCCACCACCCTGGCCGATGCCAGCGTGGACCTGGTCAGCGCCGCGCAGGCCTTCCACTGGTTCGACCTGGAGGCGGTGCGCCGCGAATGGGCACGCGTGCTGCGTCCGGGCGGCCTGGCGCTGGTGTACTGGAACTCGCGCCTGCTCGACGCCACGCCGTTCCTGCAAGGCTACGAGCAGTTGCTGCTGGAGTACGGCACCGACTACAGCGCGGTGGCCGAGCGCTACCACGACGATGCCACCATGCAGCGCTGGTTCGGCGCCGGCCTGCGCGGCACCGCGCAGTTCCCCAACGCGCAGCGCATGGACTTCGAGGCGCTGCGCGGACGCCTGCTGTCGTCCTCCTATGCGCCGCTGCCCGGCCACCCGCAGCACGCGCCGATGCTGGAGGCGTTGCGCACGCTGTTCGACCGGCACCAGCGCGACGGCGTCGTCGCGTTCCATTACCGCACCCGCGCCTTCGCCGGGACGCTGAACTGAGCCACGCCATGTACTCCCTCGCCCGACCGTTCCTGTTCGCCTTCGACGCCGAGCGCGCGCATGCCCTGGGCCTGCGTGCGATCGAGCTGGCCTACCGCACCGGCACCAATCCGCTGCTGGCGCGGGCCATCGCGCCGATGCCCACGCGCGCCTTCGGCCTGGACTTCCCCAACCCGGTCGGACTGGCCGCGGGCCTGGACAAGAACGGCGAGCACATCGACGCGTTGCTGGCGCTGGGCTTCGGCTTCGTCGAGATCGGCACGGTCACCCCGCGCGCGCAGGCCGGCAATCCGCAGCCGCGCATGTTCCGCCTGCCGCGGCAGCAGGCGGTGATCAACCGCATGGGCTTCAACAACCTGGGCGTGGATGCGCTGGTGCGCAACGTCGAGCGCGCGCGGCGCCGGCGCGGCCTGCTCGGCATCAACATCGGCAAGAACAAGGACACCCCGAACGATGACGCCGCGTCCGACTACCTGCATTGCCTGGAAAAGGTCTATGCGCTGTCCGACTACGTCACCGTCAACATCTCCTCGCCCAACACTGCCGGCCTGCGCGAGCTGCAGGAGGAACAGGCGCTGCGGCAGCTGATCGCGCGCCTGCGCGAGGCGCAGGAAGCGCTGGCGGCGCGCCACGGCAAGCGCGTGCCGATGCTGGTCAAGGTGGCGCCGGACCTGAGCGACAGCGACATCGACGCGGCGGCGCGGGTGCTGTCGGACCTGCAGGTGGACGGGGTGATCGCCACCAACACCACCGTCGCCCGCCCCGGCCTGGAACACGAACCGCTGGGCGGCGAAAGCGGCGGCCTGTCCGGCGCGCCGCTGCTGGGCCAGTCCACCCTGGTGCTGCGCCGGCTGCGCGCGCGCCTGCCCGAGAGCATCCCGCTGATCGGCGTCGGCGGCATCCTCTCCGGTGCCGATGCGGTGGCGAAGATGGCCGCCGGGGCCGCCCTGGTGCAGTGCTATAGCGGCCTGGTGTTCCGCGGGCCGGAGCTGATCGGCGAGTGCGTGGAGGCGATGCGCCGGCGCCGCGAAGCGCCCAGCCGCGGGGACGTGGTCGTCCCATGAGCACGACGGCCTGGTCGCTCACCGCGCAGGCGCCGCTGCAGGCGCTCAACACCTTCCACGTCGCCGCGCAGGCGCCGTGGCTGCTGCAGATCTTCGCGCCCGAGGCGCTGCCCGAGGCGCTGCTGGCGCCGGAGCTGGCCGGCGCCGCGCTGCTGCCGCTGGGCAGCGGCAGCAACATGCTGTTCGCCGGCGATGCGCCGGGCGTGGTGCTGTGCTTCGCCAACCGCAGCATCGACACTCTGGAGCACCGCGCCGACTACGCCATCGTCCGCGCCGGCGCCGGCGTGGGCTGGCACGAGCTGGTGATGTGGTCGCTGGCGCAGGGCCTGTCCGGCCTGGAGAACCTGGCGCTGATCCCCGGCACGGTTGGCGCCGCGCCGATCCAGAACATCGGCGCCTACGGCGCGCAGATGGGCGAGTTCGTGCACGTGGTCGAGGCCTACGACCGCGCCGATGCGCGCTTCGTGCGGCTGGACGCGGCCGCCTGCGAGTTCGGCTACCGCGACAGTCTGTTCAAGCGCCAGCCTGACCGCTACCTGATCGTCGCGGTGGAGTTCAACCTGCCGCGGCTGCATGCGCTGCGCCTGGACTACGCCGGCATCGGCGAGGAACTGCAGGCGATGGGCATCGCCACGCCCGGCGCGCCCGACGTGGCCCAGGCGGTGATCAACATCCGCCGGCGCAAGCTGCCCGACCCGGACGTGCTCGGCAACGCCGGCAGCTTCTTCAAGAACCCGCTGCTGCCGCTGGAACAGGCATTGGCGCTGCAACACGAACACCCGGCACTGCCGGTGTTTCCCGGCGACGACGACAGCCAGCGCAAGCTGTCGGCGGCGTGGCTGATCGAGGCCTGCGGCTGGAAAGGCTACCGCGACGGCGATGCCGGCGTGTCCGCCGCGCACGCGCTGGTGCTGGTCAACCACGGCCAGGCCAGCGGTGCCGAGCTGCTGGAACTGGCGCGGCGCATCACCGCCTCGGTAAGCGAGCGCTTCGGCGTCATCCTGGAGCCGGAGCCGCGCATCGTCGGCGCACAGTGGTAGCCGCACCCACGCCGCTGCGCGCGGCGCTGCTGATGCTGGCCAGTACGATGGCCTTCGGGCTGATGGTCGTCGCGATCCGGTTGGCCTCGGCGCAGCTGTCCACGCTGCAGATCGCCTTCTTCCGCAACCTGTTCGGCCTGCTGTTCCTGTTGCCGATGCTGCTGCGCCCGGGCCGGCCATGGCCGCGCACCGCGCAACTGCCGCGTTACCTGCTGCGCACCGCGATCGGCCTGGTGTCGATGCTGGCCGGGTTCTGGGCGATCGGGCATCTGCCGCTGTCGCAGGCGATCGCGCTGTCCTACTCCACCCCGCTGTTCGCGACCCTGGCCGCCGCCCTGTGGCTGGGCGAGACGGTGCGCCTGCGGCGCTGGCTGGCGGTGCTGTGCGGCTTCGTCGGGGTGCTGCTGATCGTGCGCCCCGGCGCCGCCGCGTTCAGCCCCGGCACCCTGGTGGCGGTACTGGCCGCGGTGATGAGCGCCCTGGTCGCGATCCAGATCAAGCAACTGGCGCGGGTCGACGCCGCCAACACGGTGGTGTTCTACACCTACGCGTTCTGGGTGCCGATGTCGCTGCTGCCGGCGCTGTTCGTGTGGCGCTGGCCGCACGGCATCGACTGGCTGTGGCTGCTGGCCACCGGCCTGTTCGGCACCCTCGGCCAGTTGCTGTGGACGCACGCGCTGCGCCTCGGCGAAGTCTCCGCACTGACCCCGATCAGCTTCACCCAGCTGCCGCTGGTGGCGCTGTTCGGCTGGTGGCTGTTCGACGAGACCCCGGACGGCGGCACCGTGCTGGGCGCGCTGGTGATCCTCGGCGCCAACGCCTACATCGCCCATCGCGAGGCCGTACTGGCACGGCGCGCAGCGCGCGTCGGTGCCGGCACGCCGCCGACGCTCGACGCCTAGGGGCACGCATGACGCCGCCCTGTGCTCCCGCTTCCCGGCAATCGCCGACACAGGCACAGCGCGCGGTCGCCGCACGCGACCGATGCCGCTACCATCCTCGCGCACTCGACACGGCGGCAAGCGACGCACGATGAAGACGATCGGCATGATCGGCGGCATGAGCTGGGAATCCACCCTGCCCTATTACCGGCACATCAACGAGACGGTGCGCGCACAACGGGGCGGACTGCATTCGGCCAAGCTGCTGCTGCACAGCGTGGACTTCCACGAGATCGCGCAGTACCAGCGCGACGGGGACTGGGACGCGGCCGGTGCCGCGCTGGCGGCCTCGGCGCGCGCGCTGCAGGCCGGCGGCGCCGATTTCCTGGTGCTGTGCACCAACACCATGCACTGCGTCGCCGACGCGATCGCCGCCGCGGTCCCGTTGCCGCTGCTGCACATCGCCGATGCCACCGCCGATGCGTTGCAGGCCGCCGGCATCGTCCGCGTCGGCCTGCTCGGCACGCGCTTCACCATGGAGCAGGCGTTCTACCGCGAACGGCTGCAACGGCGCGGCTTCGAGGTGCTGATCCCGGATGCGCCGGCGCGCGAGGACGTGCACCGCATCATCTACGAGGAACTGTGCCAGGGCGTGGTGCAGGCGCCGTCGCGGCTGCGCTACCGCGAGGTGATCGCAGGGCTGCAGGCGCAAGGCGCGGAGGCGGTGATCCTGGGCTGCACCGAGATCGGATTGCTGGTCGGCCCTGCCGACGCGGCGGTGCCGCTGTTCGACACCACCGCGCTGCACGCGCGTGCCGCCGCCCTGTACAGCCTGGCCTAGCGATGCGCAGCCAGGCCGCACATGCCGCCGCCATCGGCCCGCGCCGCGCCGCCAGCGTTCCGCGCGGCTGGGCGCCGTTCCGGCTGAGCGCCCTGTTGGTGCTGGCGTTGCTGCTGTGGCCGGTACTCGGCCGCTGCGCCGTCGCCATTCCGCCCTACACGCCGAACGTGGTCGACCCCGCCGGCACGCTCAGTGCGGACGACACCCAGCGGATCAACGCGGCACTGCAGCGCCTGCGCGAACGCCAGCACATCTGGGGCGCGGTCTACATCGTGCCGTCGCTGCAGGACGAACCGATCGAGGCTCTGGCCGAGCGCGCCTTCCGTACCTGGCGGCTCGGCCGGCAAGGCAGCGACAACGGCCTGCTGCTGGTGCTGGCGATGCAGGACCGGCGTTCGCGCTTCGAAGTCGGCTACGGCCTGGAGGGTGCGCTGCCCGACGTGGTCGCCCGGCACGCGCTGGACGATTACCTGGCGCCGCGCCTGCGCCAGGGCGATACCGCCGACGCGATCGTCGCCGCGTTCGACTTCATGGGCCGCGCCGCCGCGCAGGATCCCGAAGCCGTGACCGAACTGGCGCAAGCGGCCGACGACGGCATGGACTGGCGGCGCGGCGCCATCGCCTGGGCGGGCCTGCTGGTGCTGGTGTGGCTGCTGCTGCCGCTGCGCAGTGCCTGGACCGGCATCCTGCGCAGGCGCCTGCTGCGGCGGCACCCTCGCCTGTCGGACAAGCCCGAGGAACTGGTTCAGGACACCGCGCGCGGCGGTTTCTGGGCGTGGTTCATCCGCCTGTTCCTGAGCGCCAATCCCGGCATCTTCGTGTTCCTGCTGTCGGCCAGGTCGATGACCATGTACGTGATCTTCCTGGCGCTGGAACTGCTGATCCCGGTACTGACCCTGGCCATCGCCGCGCAGCGCTACCGCTCGCCGCAGCGCTACAGCCGCTTCCTGCAGGCGCTCGCACGGCGGCGCAATGCGCTGATCCGCAAGGGCCATATCGCCGAGACCGCGCCCGGCGTGTTCGCCTACACCGCCAGCTACCATGCCGCTCAAGCCGCCAAGGAACGCGCCGCGGCCGAGTCCGCGGCATCGTCCTCATCCTCCTCGTCCTCCAGTTCCAGCAGCGACTCCTCCTCCGGCGGCGGCAGCTCCGGCGGCGGCGGCGCCAGTTCGAGCTGGTAGCGGAGACTGCAGCGAACGCTCGAGCAACATCAGCACGGGAAATACTTTTCCCGTTTTACAAATAGTGAGTGGGCCGCTTTGCACTTACATAAAGCGCTGCCCGCACCATGAGGCGGAAGAAATCAATTCTCTCCATTGGATGGACGTTCGCGAACAGCAGCCTCGAACCTTTCAGGCTGAGGATTGCCATGCGCGAGCCAGTCACATCCGAAAACCGCCATTTGCGCCCTACCCAACTCTTCTGCAGTGGCCCCAATAAAGCCGCTTCCCGGCAAACCCGACTCCTGCTGTACGACTATCGCTGTGAGCGGGGGCAGCTGATTTAGCAAGCAATACGACTGAATAGGCTCAAGTAGCTGACCGAGACCCGCGCGATGTGCGCCCGTGAGTGCGGCCAACTGGGAGTAGGTTAAAGACTGGCGATGGCGTGCCGCCCACGCCAGCACTGCCCAAATCTGACACGCTCGCTCGGATCTGGTCATGTGTTCATCCTTCGCAGGTTTTGGAGGCGACGGCACAGCGAGCGCCAGCAGTGTGGATTGGCCGCTTACTGGAAATTATGCCAACGCGCGCCGCGCGCGCCAGCGCGGCCGGCGCTCGCCGCGGAACAGCAGCAGGTACAGCCCCACCACCCACACCAGCGCCGCGCTCCAGCCGCCGAGGATGTCCGAGGGGTAATGCACGCCCAGGTACACCCGCGACACGCCGACCAGCAGGGTGAAGCTGCCGGCCAGCCACAGCACCGGCCAGCGCCAGCGGGTGCGCCAGCTCAGCGCGATCAGCACCGCCGCCAGCGTCATCGAGCCCATCGCGTGGCCGCTGGGGAAACTGAAGGTGTGGTGTTCCGGCGCGATCGACTCCCACAGGCTGGGCCGGTCGCGCTGGAAGAACTGCTTGGCGCCCATGTTCAGCAGCGCCGAGCCAATGAAGGACAACGCGGCGAACAGCGCCTCGCGCCAGCGGCGCAGGCCCAGCAGCACCAGCACGATCAGCGTGTCCAGCGGGATCACGCCGTACTGATAGCCGGCTTCGGTGACCACGGTGAAGAAGCGGTCCCAACCCGGGCTGGTCAGGCCGCGCATGCTCCACAGCAGCGGCTCGTCGAAATAGAGGTCTTCCAGCGCATGCACTTCGTCGGCGAGGGCGACGAACACACCCAAGGGCAGCAGGACGCCGGCGAACAGCAGCACCACGCGCCAGGCATTGAGCCGCAGCCAGCGGCGCAGGCCGGCTGCCTCGGCGGCGGACTCACCCGGTGCGGCGGACATAGGTGCGTTCGACGTAATCGTCGATCAGCGCCACGAACTCATGGGCGATGTTCTCGCCACGCAGGGTCACCTTCTTCTCGCCATCGATGAACACCGGCGCGGCCGGCGCTTCGCCGGTGCCCGGCAGCGAGATGCCGATGTTGGCGTGGCGCGACTCGCCCGGCCCGTTGACCACGCAGCCCATCACCGCCAGGGTCATGCTCTCGGCGCCGGGATGGGTCACCTTCCACTCCGGCATCTTCGCGCGGACGTGGTTCTGCACCACCTTGGCCAGCTCCTGGAAGAACTCGGAGGTGGTGCGGCCGCAGCCCGGGCAGGCGGTGACCAGCGGAGTGAAGGCGCGCTGGCCGGTGGTCTGCAGCAGTTCCTGGGCGACGATCACTTCCTGCGTGCGCGACTGCCCCGGCTCCGGGGTCAGCGAGATGCGGATGGTGTCGCCGATGCCTTCCTGCAGCAGCACCGCCAGCGCCGCGCTGGAGGCGACGATGCCCTTGCTGCCGATGCCGGCCTCGGTCAGGCCCAGGTGCAGGGCGAAATCAGAACGCTGCGCCAGGTCGCGGTACACCGCGATCAGCTCCTGCACGCCGCTGACCTTGCAGCTGAGCACGATGCGGTTCCGGCCCAGGCCCAGCTCCACCGCGCGCTCGGCCGAATCCAGCGCCGAGCGGATCAACGCCTCGCGCAGCACCCGGCCGGCATCCCACGGCACCTCGCGCCGCGAGTTCTCGTCCATCAGCTGCGCCGCCAGGGCCTGGTCCAGCGAACCCCAGTTGGCGCCGATGCGCACCGGCTTGTCGTATTTCAGCGCGAACTCGATCAGCTGCGCGAACTGGGTGTCCTTCTTCTTGCCGAAGCCGACGTTGCCGGGATTGATCCGGTACTTGGCCAGCGCCTCGGCGCAGGCCGGCTCGGCGGCCAGCAACTGGTGGCCGTTGTAGTGGAAGTCGCCGATCAGCGGCACCTCGATGCCCATCATCCGCAGCTTGTCGACGATGCGCGGGATCGCCGCGGCCGACTCGGGATTGTTGACGGTCAGGCGCACCAGTTCCGAGCCGGCGCGCCACAGTTCGGCCACCTGCTTGACCGAGGAGGCGACGTCGGCGGTGTCGGTATTGGTCATCGACTGCACCACCACCGGCTTGCCGCCGCCCATGGTGACGCCGCCGATGCGGACCGGCTGGGTGAGACGGCGCGCCCAGGGCGCGGCATCGGCGGGGGGGGGGGGGCGGCTGACGGCATCGTACATGCGCCCATTTTAGCCTGCGCGGCCGCTCCTGCCGCACGCGCCGGCACCGCCGATTCAGCCAGGCGGCACCGCTGCGACGGTTTGTCGCAGGCAGCCCCTGGGTCCAGCGCATACGATGCGCAGCATGGATTCGACCGATGCCTCCTTCCTGCGCACCCTGTGCAGCCTGCGCTGGCTGGCCACCGCCGGCCAGGCCGCGACGATCCTGGTGGCGACCTGGCCGCTGCAGTTGCCACTGCCGCAGGCGCCGTTGTGGGCCGGCGTGGCGGTGCTGGCGCTGTTCAACCTGTACGCGCAGCTGCGCCTGCGCCATGCCGACTCGGCCGCGCCGGCCACCGCCTTCGGCCACATCCTGGTCGACGTGACCGTGCTGACCTGGATGGTCGGCTGGAGCGGCGGCATCAGCAACGCCTTCGGCTCGCTGTTCCTGGTGCTGATCGCGCTGGCGGTGCTGGCCCTGCCGCTGCGCTGGGCGCTGGCGGTGGCGCTGGCCTGCGTGGCCGGCTATGCGGTCAGCGCGCTGTTCGGCCTGCCGTTGCCGCACGGCCCCTACCAGGCGCTGGACCTGCAGCGTTGGGGCATGGCCGCCAACTTCCTGCTGTCCACGGTGGTGGTGCTGGTGTTCTCCACCCGCCTGGCGATGGCAATGCGCGAGCGCGAGCGCGAGCTGGCGCTGCTGCGCGAGCGCTTCACCCGCAACGAGGGCATCGTCGCCCTGGCCACCCATGCCGCGTCGGTGGCGCACGAGCTGAACACGCCGCTGGCGACGATGACCCTGCTCACCGACGACATCGCCGAACAGAGTACCCAGCCGGAGCTGCGCGAGGACCTGGACACCCTGCGCGAACTGCTGGTGCAGTGCCGCGAACGGGTGCTGGCGCTGGCCGCACCGGCGCAGCGCGCCGGCGGGCAGACGGTGTCGCTGGCGCAGGTACTGCACCAGTGGCAACTGGTGCGGCCGACCGTGCGCCTGCGCCGCAACGACGACGCGCCGCTGCAGTTGCGGATGGAAAGCGCCATCGGCCATCTGCTGCAGGTGTTGCTGAACAACGCCGCCGACGCCGGCGAACGCGCCGGCCACCCGCAGGTGGACCTGAATGTGCGGGTCACCGGCAGCGAACTGGTCGGCGAGGTGCGCGACTACGGCGGCGGCTTCGACGCCAACCAAGTCGGCCTGCCGGCCACCTTGTTCCGCAGCGGCAAGCCCGAGAGCATGGGCGTGGGCCTGGCGCTGTCGCATGCGACCATCGAACGCCTGGGCGGCGAGTTGTGGACCGAGCCGGCGCCGGACCACGGCGCCCGGGTCGGCTTCCGCCTGCCGCTGCTCGCCCTGGAGACCTCCGCATGAACACCGACACCCCGCTGGGCCTGCTGGTCGACGACGATCCGCTGTACCTGCGCACCCTGCAGCGCACCCTCGCCCGCCGCGGCCTGGAGACGCGCACCGCCGACAGCGCCGCCGCCGCACTGGCGCTGGCCGCCGAGGCGCCGCCGGACTACGCGCTGATCGACCTCAAGCTCGGCGACGAATCCGGCCTGGCGCTGATCCAGCCGCTGCGCGCGATCCGCACCGACATGCGCATCCTGCTGGTCACCGGCTACGCCAGCATCGCCACCGCGGTGGAGGCGATCAAGCTCGGCGCCGACGACTACCTGCCCAAGCCGGCCACGGTGCCGATGATCCTGCGTGCGATCGGCCTGGAGGCCGAGGAGGAGGACGACGAGGACGGCAGCGACGTGCCGGACGCGATGACCCCGCTCAGCCGCCTGCAGTGGGAGCACATCCAGCAGGCCATGCACGAGACCGGCGGCAACGTCTCCGCGGCCGCGCGCCTGCTCGGCATGCACCGCCGCTCGCTGCAGCGCAAGCTGGCCAAGCGGCCCAGCCCGCAGCGCGACCCGCCGCGCTAAGGCGGGCGGCGCGGCGCGGTGGCCTGAACCGCCCGTCCGGCTGGCGCTCAAGTCCCCTGGTACCGGGCCGATAACCCGGCATGCTGAAGTCTCCCCCACCCGCCTTGCTGGACGAGCCGCAACGGCTCAGCGCCCTGCGCCAGCTGTGTCTGCTGGACACGCCGGCCGACCAGGTCTTCGATCTGGTCACGCAGTTGGCGTCCCGCTACCTGCGGGTGCCGATCGCGCTGGTCTCGCTGATCGACGAACAGCGCCAGTGGTTCAAGTCCCGGGTCGGCCTGGAGGTTCCGCAGACGCCGCGCAGCCAGGCGTTCTGCGCCTATGCGATCCACAGCCCGGAACTGATGGTGGTGCCCGATGCCCGCCAGGATCCGCGTTTCCGCGACAACCCGCTGGTCACCGGCCCGCCGTTCATCCGCTTCTACGCCGGCGCGCCGCTGCTGATGGCCGATGGCGCCAGCCTGGGTACGCTGTGCGTGATCGACAGCGAGCCGCGCCACGAGTTCGACGAGGTGGCGCGCCGCACCCTGCAGGACCTGCGCGACCTGCTGATGGTGCGCATCGACACCCTGCGCAACAGCGGCTTCGTCGATGCGCTGACCGGCCTGCCCAACCGCAGCCGCTTCAACGACGACCTGACCATGTGGCTGTCGCTGCAGACCGCCGACCACCACGACACCGCGGTGGCGATCGACGTGTGCGGCATCGACTATTTCCGCGACATGGTCAAGGCGCTGGGCTGGGAGTACGCCGAGGGCTACCTGCTGGCCACCCGCGACCGCCTGCGCAAGGCGCTGGGCAACCTGCCGCTGTACCGCATCGACACCACCACCTTCGTGTTCATCATGGAAGGCAGCGACACGGCGCATCTGGAGTACTGGTGCGAGCACCTCTGCGACGCCTTCGCCGCGGCGATCGACCACCAGGGCATCCCGCATGCGGCCAGCCCCTCGCTGGGCGCGGTGCGTCTGGACGGGGCGCTGAGCGCCAATCACACGGTGCGCTCGCTGACCACTGCGGTGGACATGGCGCGCCAGCGTGGGCAGCGCTGGAGCCTGTACGAGCGCAACCACGACGCCAACCAGCGCAATGCCTTCCGGATCCTGGCCGCCTTGCCCGAAGCACTGGAGGCGCGCGGCCAGCTGAGCTTGCACTACCAGCCACGGGTGAGCCTGCGCAGCGGCGAATGCGTGGGCGTGGAAGCGCTGCTGCGCTGGCAGCATCCCTTGCTCGGGACGGTGGCGCCGAACGACTTCATCCCGCTGGCGGAAAAGACCGCACTGATGAGCCGCATCACCGCCTGGGTGCTGCGCACCGGCATCGCCCAGGCGGCGCTGTGGCAGCAGCGCGGCTATACCTTCAGCGTGTCGCTGAACGTGTCGGCGGTGGACCTGGAACAGGCCGACTTCATCGCCCGGCTGCAGGCGCTGCTGCAGCAGCATGCGCTGGCGCCCGGCGCACTGGAGATCGAATTCACCGAGAGCGCGATGATCCGCGATCCGCAGCGGGTGGCCGAACAACTGCAGCAGATCAGCGCGCTCGGGGTGAAGATCGCCATCGACGACTTCGGCACCGGCTACAGCAACCTCGGCTATCTCAAGAACATTCCGGCCAGCGCACTGAAGATCGACCAGTCGTTCATCCGCGCCCTGCCCGGCAGCCGCAGCGACGGCATGCTGGTGCCGTCGATGATCCATCTCGGCCACGACTTCGGCCAGCAGGTGGTGGCCGAGGGCATCGAGAGCGCAACCGTGTACCGGATGCTGCGCGACTGGGGCTGCGACGAAGGCCAGGGCTACTGGATCGCGCGGCCGATGCCGGCCGAGGCGCTCGACGCCTGGCTGGCCGAGCCGTGGCAGGGCGGCGACGTCTGAGCGCACCACGCCACGGCCGGCCCGTGGCTCACCAGAACACGGCGTACAGCGCCACCAGGATCGCGATTACCACGGCGGCGCCGAGCTTGAAGCCCAGCGTGGTGCCGTAGCGCACATCGTCGGTGCGGATCAGGTCGCGCGCAGGCGCCAGCGGGGTGAGCAGCGACACCACCACCGCCGCCACCAGCGACAGCACGAACACCAGGCCGATGCGGTCCATGAACGGCAGTTCCGGCCACAGTTTCTTGAGCGCGAACGACAGCAGCACCGAGCCGATCGCCGCGGTCAGCGCGCCGGCCTCGTTGGCGCGCTTCCAGAACAGGCCGAGCATGAAGATCACCACCACGCCCGGGGTGAAGAAGCCGGTGAATTCCTGGATGAACTGGAAGCCCTGGTCGAAATTGCCCAGCAGCGGCCGCGCGGTGAGGATGCCGATCAGCACCGAGGTCACCGCGGCCACGCGGCCGACCCGCACCAGCTGCGGCTGGTCGGCCTGCGGGCGGAACTTGGCGTAGAAGTCCAGGGTGAAGATGGTCGCCACCGAATTGATCTTGGAGGCCAGCGAGGCCACGATCGCCGCCACCAGCGCGGCGAACACCAGGCCGAGGATGCCGCTGGGCAGCAGTTGCATCATGGTCGGATAGGCCTGGTCGGGCTTGGCCAGGTCCGGCGCCAGCACCACCGCGGCGATGCCCGGCACCACCACCACCACCGGCATCAGCAGCTTCAGGAACGCGGCGAACACCATGCCCTTCTGCGCCTCGCCGATGTTCTTGGCCGCCAGCGCGCGCTGGATGATGTACTGGTTGAAGCCCCAGTAGCTGATGTTCATCACCCACAGGCCGCCGAGCAGCACGCTCAGGCCCGGCAGGTCCTTGTAAAACGGGTTGTCCCTGGACAGGATCATGTGGAAGTGCTCGGGGTGCGCGTTCCACAGATGCCGGAAGCCGGCGAGCACGCCGGCGCCGTCGCCGATCCGCGACAGGGTCAGACCGGCGACCAGCAGGCCGCCCAGCACCAGCAGGGTGACCTGGACGATGTCGGTCAGCGCCACCGCCTTCAGCCCGCCGTACAGCTGGTACACCAGCGCGAACACGCCGATCAGCGCCAGCGCCAGGGTCTGGTCCATGCCGGTGACCTGGCTCACCGCGATCGAGCCCAGCCACAGGATCGAGGTCAGGTTGACGAACACGTACAGCAGCAGCCAGAACACCGCCATCAGCGTGCGGATCCACTTGCCGTAGCGCTGCTCCAGGAACTGCGGCATGGTGTAGATGCCGTTGCGCAGGAAGATCGGCAGGAAGAACTTGCCGACGATCAGCAGGGTCAGCGCCGCCATCCACTCATAGGAGGCGATCGCCAGACCGATCGCGTAACCGGAACCGGCCATGCCGATGATCTGCTCGGCGGAGATGTTCGCCGCGATCAGCGAGGCGCCGATCGCCCACCACGGCAGGGTCTTGCTGGCCAGGAAGTAGTCCTCGGCACTCTTGCGGTGCCCGGCCTTCTCCCGCGAGACCCATTGCGCGAGCAGGAAGATGCCCGCCAGGTAGACCACCACGATCGCCACATCCAACGTCGCCAACCCCACTGCCTTCTCCTACGGGCCGCAGCCCTGTCGCACCGTTGTCCATGACGCCGCCCGCGTGGGCGGCGCCGCTCGTTCAAGAAAACCGTTCGTCGCCGCTCAATGCAGCGGGCAGTCGACCACGCTCTGCGCGTCGTTGCTGCTGCCCAGCGCGATCCGCGACAGCGACAGATCCAGCGCGCCGTCGCTCTCGATCAAGGGCAGGCGCTCGAGCCGGGTCAGGTCGGCGCCGACCACCGCGAAGCACTTCAACGGCACGCCCAGCGTGCGCCACTCGCCCTTGGGCAGCGCGGTCAGCGCCTTGCCGAGGTCCAGCCGCGCGCCGCAGTCGTGGCCGCAGGCCACGCCGATGCGCGCGGCGGCGCTGGGCGCCGCATCCACCTTCAACGTCAGGATCAGTTGCACGTCGCCATTGCTCTCGCGCGAGACGTCCAGCGGCTTGGGCAACACCAGCGCCAAGCCGGACGTGCCGCTGCCGGACCAGACGAAGCGGCGCGCATCCTCCTGCGCCTTGTGGTCGATCGCGGTGACCTTCAGCGATCCGTCGGCCAGTGCCGCCGGGAAGGTCGCCGCCGGCAGATTGGCCTGCGTGCCGCCGAACAGGATCAGGTTGATGCCCGCCGCCGGCTTGCCGCGGTCCAGGTACACCCCGCCCACCGCCTGCGCGCCGGACACGCCCGACACCTCGGACAAGCGGCTCAGATCGCCCTTGTCCTCGTAGGTGAGGCCGTAGCCGAAAGCGAACTGCGGGCTGTAGTTCTTCTGCCCGACGTTGTTGGCGAACTGCACCGCGGTGCGCGGCCAGGAGAAGCTCAGCTTGCCGTGGAAGTCGTACTGCACGCTGCCGTCCGGCTTGCGCAGCAGCACGTCGGCGATGCCGGCGCCTTCCGAACCCGGCAACCAGGCCGCGACGAAGGCGTCGGCGGCGTTGATCTCGCGGTTCACCCACAGCGGCCGCCCGCTCAGGAATACCGCCACCACCGGGATGCCCTGGGCTTTGAGCGACTTGATGAGTTCCAGGTCGCTGTCGTCGCCGGGCTTGTACAGCAGCGTGGCGATGTCGCCCTGGAACTCGGCGTAGGGATGCTCGCCGAACACCACCACCGCCACGTCCGGCTTGGTCGCGAACTTGCCGTCCACCGCCAGCTCGGCACTGCCGCCGGCGGCGCCAACCTGCTGCTGCAGACCCTCCCAGATGGTGGTGCCGTTGGGGTAGTCGGCGCGCTTGGTGCCGGTGCCCTGCCAGTTGAGGGTCCAGCCGCCGGCCTGCTTGCCCATGTCGTTGGCGCCGTCGCCTGCCACCAGCAGCTTGAGCTGCGGCTTCAGCGGCAACAGCTGGCCCTGGTTCTTCAGCAGCACCAGCGATTCGCGCACCGCCTGTCGCGCCACCGCGCGGTGTTCGGGCGCGCCGAGCAGCTCGAACTTGCCGCCGAGCGGACGCTGCGACGGCTTGCCGGCCTCGAACAGGCCCAGGCGCAGCTTCACCCGCAGGATGCGCCGCACCGCATCGTCCAGCCGCGCCATCGGGATCTGCCCCGACTTCACCGCCTTCAGCGCGTTCTCGTACACGCCCTTCCAGCTGTCCGGGGCCATCAGCATGTCCACACCGGCGTTGAACGCGGCCGGGCAATTGTCGTTGCGGCAGCCGGGCACCTGGCCATGGCCGTTCCAGTCGCCAACCACGAAGCCGCCGAAATGCATCTGCCCCTTCAGCACGTCGGTCAGCATGACCGTGTTGCCGTGCATCTTGACCCCGTTGACGCTGTTGAACGAGGCCATCACCGTTTGCGCCCCCGCCGCGATCGCCGGCGGATAGCCGGCGCCGTGGATGTCGCGCAGCTGCTGCTCGCTGATACGGGTATCGCCCTGGTCCTTGCCGTCGGTGGTGCCACCATCGCCGAGGAAGTGCTTGACCGAGGAGATCACGTGCGACCCGTCCAGGAAACCCGGCGTGCCGGGCACGCCCTGCAGCCCCTCGACCACCTTGCCGGCGAAGCTGGCCACCACCTCGGGCGACTCCGAATAGCCTTCGTAAGTGCGGCCCCAGCGGTCGTCCTGCGGCACCGCCACGGTCGGGGCGAAGGTCCACTCCATGCCGGTGGTACGCGTCTCGGCGGCGGTGATCTCGCCGATCTTGCGCATCAGCTCCGGGTCGCGGGTGGCGCCCAGGCCGATGTTGTGCGGGAACAGGGTGGCGCCGACGATGTTGCTCTGCCCGTGCACCGCGTCGATGCCGAAGATGATCGGAATCGCCGGGCCGGCACCGTCGGTCTGCATCGACGCCGTGTAATAGGCATCGGCCAGCGCCAGCCACTGCGCCGGGCTGGCGTCGTACTTGCCGCCGGGATCGGAATTGCCGCCAGCCAGCACCGAGCCGATGTGGTACTTGCGCGCGTCCTCCGGGGTCATGCTGCCGATGTCGCCCTGCACGGTCTGCCCGACCTTCTGCTCCACCGACATCTGCGCCATCAGCTTGGTGATGCGCGCTTCCAGCGCCGGATCCTCCTTCAGCGGCCAGGCCGGCGACGGCCACCGGTCCGGGTGGATCGGCGGCGGCGGCGCGGCCGCCGGTGCGACCGGCACGGAGCGACCGGGAACGGCGGCGGCCAACGCCAGCAGGCCAAGCGCAGCGGCAGCGGCCAGCGCCGTGCGAAGCGGCGCGCGCGCGCCAGCGGTCTGTGTGTGCAAGAGACTCCCTCCCAGGAACGGCGAACGCATGCCATGTCGCGGCCGGACCGCACACGCCGAGGTGCGGCCGGCGCCTACGCTTCCCGAATCGCCCCAAGCCTGTCAACCGCGGCGCGAGGTATGCCTCGATGCCGCACGGATATCGACTGACGCTATAGCGATGGAATACCGGGTTTGCTTGTACGGGGCTGCGTCCGGGTCGTCGACCGCGCTCCCCCGCGGCATCGGCAGCCGCCGCGTTTGCTGCGCCGCAATATCGTCCGACATGCGCACTGCGCAAGGGCGGCACCGCATTTGGCGCAGTGGCTGCCGGCCGCGACCGCTCGCAGGTTTCAAACGAATGTCACCAAGCGCGCCTAGGTTGGACCGCGCCGGCACGAGGGGGAGTGACCGGTATCCCGTCCGTTCTGGAGAGTCCCCCGATGTCGCATCTCCCCGATTCCGGTCGCCGCCGCGCCCTGCGTCTGCTGGCCGGCACCTCCCTGCTGCCGCTTGGCAGCCTTTCCGCTGCCGCGTTGGCGAGCGACCCCGCGGCCGCGCGTCTGCCGCCTCCGCCGCGGCCAGGCCGCCCGCCACGGCCGCGCGTGCGCGCGGTCAGCTTCGACGGCATGGCGGCGCCTTCGCTGGCCGAGCCGGCGGCGATGGCCACCACCAGCGTGCGCTCGCACGTCGATGTGATCCTGCACGATGGCAGCCGCCAGCGGTACGCCCTGGCCTACCGCCCGTTCTTCCTGACCGGCGACCAAGTCCCCGACGGCGCCGGCGGCAGCGTGCTGGCCGGCGGCTACTACGACATCCACAACCGGCCGATCCTGGACCGCTCGGTCCCCTGCAGCGAACGGCCGTTCTTCTCGGATTGTCCCGACGGCTCGTCGCTGCTGACCCTGCCGCACGCGCACGTGCCCGGCGTACGCGGCAATACGGTGTTCGCGGTGGTGCAGTTCGAGTACACCACGCGCGATCTGGCCGGCAACGGCACCTATCGCCAGCTGCCGGCGCCGATCGCGGTGCTGACCCTGGACCAGGACCCGCGCAGCGGCCACCTGCGTCTGGTCAAGTACCACAACGTCGACACCTCGGCGGTGCACGGCCTGTGGACCACCTGCGGCGCCAGCCTCTCGCCCTGGAACACGCACCTGTCCAGCGAGGAATACGAACCCGATGCCGCCAGCATCGCCGGCAACACCCAGTTCCAGCGCTTCAGCGAACACCTCTACGGCGATCCCACGCGCGCCAATCCGTATCACTACGGGCACCTGCCGGAAGTGACCGTGCACGCCGACGGCAGCGGCAGCATCCGCAAGCACTACTGCCTGGGCCGCATCTCGCACGAACTGGTGCAGGTGATGCCGGACCGGCGCACCGTGCTGATGGGCGACGACGCCAGCAACGGCGGCCTGTTCCTGTTTGTCGCCGACCGCGAGTGCGACCTGTCCAGCGGCACTCTGTACGTGGCGAAGTGGCGGCAGCGCTCGGCCAGCGGCCCCGGCGCGGCCACCCTGGACTGGATCCGCCTGGGCCACGCCAGCAGCGACGAGATCGAAGCGATGGCAGACGTGCTGCGCATCGGCGACATCATGGACGTGGCCACGCGCGATCCGGGCGACCCCAGCTACACCCGCATTCCCTACAGCGGCGGCTTCAACTGGGTGCGGCTGCGCCCGGGCATGGAACAGGCCGCCGCCTTCCTGGAAACCCACCGCTACGCCGCGCTGGTCGGCGGCAGCCTGGGCTTCACCAAGATGGAAGGCACCACGGTCGACACGCGCGACCGCATCGCCTACTCGGCGATGTCCTACATCCAGGGCAGCATGCTCGATGGCTCCGGCGACATCCGCGTGGAAGGCCCGACCGCCGGCGCGATCTATGCGCTGCCATTGCGCGGCGGCCAGCGCGACCATCTCGGCCATCCGATCCGCAGCGAGTGGGTGCCGGTGTCGATGAGCGCGCCGCCCGCGCTGACCGGCCGCGACCTGCCAGCGGCCGACGCGCTGGGCAATCTGGCCGACCCGGAGCGCATCGCCAATCCGGACAACATCAAGTTCTCGCAACGCCTGCGCACGCTGTTCATCGGCGAGGACAGCGCCATGCACGTGAACAACTTCCTATGGGCCTACAACGTCGACACCGGCAAGCTGTCGCGCCTGCTGTCGGTGCCGGCCGGGGCCGAATCCACCGGCCTGCACGCGGTCGACGAGATCCACGGCTGGACCTACGTGATGAGCAACTTCCAGCATCCCGGCGACTGGGAAAGCCCGTTGCACGACAAGGTCAAGGCGCAGTTGGATCCACTGGTCCGAGCCAACTACAAGGACCGCTACGGTGCCGCGGTGGGCTATCTGACTGGCGACCCGGTCGGATTGCGCCTGGACGACGTCTGAGCGCAGCGTCCAGCATCACTGACCGATCGCGCGAGCCAGCCAGGCTCGCGCGATCAGATGCTGGTTCGCTCAGCCCTGCAACCGCCCCAGCACAGCGCGCGTCACCGGGTCGGCGATCTCGGTGGACTGGCCCTGCAGCGCCGGCAGCAGCTGGCTCGCCAGCTGCTTGCCCAGTTCCACGCCGAACTGGTCGAAGGCGTTGATGCCCCAGACCACCGACTGCACGTACACGCTGTGCTCGTACATCGCGATCAGCGCGCCCAGCGCCTGCGGGGTCAGCGCGTCGAGCAGGATCAGCGTGCTCGGGCGGCCGCCCGGGTAGTCGCGGGCCGGATCGTCACTGCCCTGCCCGTTCGCCAGCGCTTCGGTCTGCGCCAGCAGGTTGGCCAGCAGCGCCTGGTGGTTGACGGTGTACGGGTCGTCGTTGCGGATGCAGCCGATGAAGTCGGCCGGCACGATGCTGGTGCCCTGGTGCAGCGCCTGGAAGAAGCTGTGCTGCACGTCGGTGCCGGCGCCGCCCCACCACACCGGCACGGTGTCGGCCTC
Organism: Xanthomonas sp. LMG 12462; assembly: GCF_009192885.1. NCBI lineage: Bacteria > Pseudomonadati > Pseudomonadota > Gammaproteobacteria > Lysobacterales > Lysobacteraceae > Xanthomonas > Xanthomonas sp. LMG 12462. The sequence goes on from NZ_NMPP01000041.1 coordinate 26,676, forward strand.
GACCGGGCTGCCGTCCAGGCGCACGCGCTTGCCCAGGCTCTCCATCACCAGCTGCTGCAGGTAGGCCGGCAGCAGCGCCAGGCGCTGGTCGTAGGTCATCACCGCCTGCGTCGCGTAGCCGAGCAGGTTGCGGTTCCACAGCGTGGTCAGGCCATGCAGCACGGCCACGTTGCGCTCCAGCGGCGCGTTCAGGGCGTGGTCGTCGAACTGCGCGGCGCCTTCCAGCAGCTGCTCGAAGGCGTCGGCGCCGATCGCCAGCGCGATCGGGAAGCCCACCGCCGACCACAGCGAATAGCGGCCACCCACCCAGTCCCACATCGGCAGCACGCGGCCGGCGGCGATGTCGAAGGCCTTGGCGGCGCGCTCGGGGTTGGCGCTGACCGCGTACAGGCGCTCGCTGCCGCCCAGCCAGTCGCGCAGGATCTGGCCGTTGAGCAGGGTTTCCTGGGTGCCGAAGGTCTTGGAGATCAGCACGCCGGCGGTACGCGCCGGGTCCAGCGTGGCCAGGGTGCGCTGCATCGCTGCGCCGTCCACGTTGGAGACGAAGTGCACGCGGAAGCGCGCGCCGGTGACCGGACGCAGCGCGTCGGCGACCAGGCGCGGGCCGAGATCGGAGCCGCCGATGCCGACGCTGACGATGTCGGTGACCTCGGTCTGCGCCAGGGCGTCGATCAGCGCGCGCATGCGCTGCTGCACCTCGCGCGCGCTGGCGTGGGCCTGGCTGGCCACCGGTGCGTCGGTGAGGTTGCCGCGCAGCGCGGTGTGCAGCGCGGCGCGGCCTTCAGTGACGTTGACCGTCTCGCCGCGGAACAAGCGCTGGAAGGCGCCGGCCAGGTCGTGGTCGGCAGCCAGCGCCAGCAGCGCGTCGAGCGCGGCGCGGTCGTATTTCTGCCGCGCGAAATTGAAGTACAGCGGTCCGACCTGCAACGCCAACGTCTCGGCACGGCCGGGTTCGGCCGCCAGCAGGTCGGGAAGGCGCGCCCCGCGCAGGCGCTGGGCGTGGGAATGCAGTGCGTCGAAACCGGTGGACTGTGTCATGCGGCCTGCTTTGGGATGGTGGTGTTGGTGTGGGTGATCTTGTTGGCGCCGTCCACGTAGACCAGGGTCGGCTGGAAACGCGCGGCTTCCTCTTCGCTCATGCCGGCGAAGGCGGCAATGATGATCAGGTCGCCGACCTGCACGTGGCGCGCGGCGCCGCCATTGAGCGAGATGATGCCGCTGCCCTCGTCGGCACGGATCGCGTAGGTGCTGAAGCGCGCGCCGTTGGTGACGTCCCAGATGTGCACCTGCTCGAATTCGCGGATGCCGGTCGCGTCCAGCAGCAGCCCGTCGATGGCGATCGAGCCTTCGTAGTTCAGCTCGGAATGGGTGACGGTGGCGCGGTGGATCTTGGTCTTCAACAGGCTCAGTTGCATGGCACGGGACTGCGGTCAGGAAAGACGCGCAGTTTAGCAGCCGAGGGTTAGGTGGCGGTGGTGAGGGGCGGCCTCAAACCGTCGCAGGAGCGGCTTCAGCCGCGACCGGCGATCGCGGGAAAGCCCGGTCGCGGCTGAAGCCGCTGCTACGACGACGGTGCCGCGGCCTGCCGCGCTCAGAATTCCAGGTTGTCGATCAGGCGGGTGCGGCCCAGGCGCGCGGCGATCAGCGCCACGCGCGGACCGGTGCCGTCCTGCGGCTCGCTCAAGTCGGGCGTGCGCAGCACGCTGTAGTCGACCTCGAAGCCGGCCGCCTGCAGCTGCGCGGTCGCGTCCGCCTCCACCTCCGCGCGCGGGCGCCCGGCCAGGTGACCGTCGCGCATCGCCCGCAGGGTGCGGTGGATCTGCGCCGCGCGCGGCCGCTCCTCCGCCGACAGGTACTGGTTGCGCGAGCTCATCGCCAGGCCGTCAGCCTCGCGCACGATGCCGCCGCCCAGGATCTCGATCGGGAACGCCAGGTCGGCCACCATCTGCCGGATCACCGCCAGTTGCTGGTAGTCCTTCTTGCCGAACGCGGCCAGGTCCGGCTGCACCTGGTTGAACAGGCGCGCGACCACGGTGCAGACGCCGTCGAAATGGCCAGGCCGGCAGTCGCCTTCCAGCACCTCGCTGACGCCCGGAGTGTGCATGCGCAGCGCCAGCTCCACGCCCAGCGGATACATGCTCTCCACCGTCGGCAGCCACAGCACGTCGCAACCGGCGCCTTCCAGGCCGCTGGTGTCGGCCTCGGGCGTGCGCGGGTAGCGGGTGAAGTCCTCGTTCGGGCCGAACTGGGTCGGGTTGACGAAGACGCTGGAGACCACGCGGTCGGCGTATTGCCGCGCCAGCATCACCAGCGAGAAATGCCCGGCGTGCAGGTTGCCCATGGTCGGCACGAAGGCCACGCGCAGGCCCTGCCGCTTCCAGCCGGAAACGATGGCGCGCAGTCGCGCCAGGTCGGTGACGGTCTCGATCATTTGGCGTAGGCGTGTTCGGCGTCGGGGAAGGTGCCGGCGCGGACCGCGTCGGCGTAGGCGCGGGCGGCACCGGCGATGGAACCGCCTTCGGCCAGGAAATCCTTGACGAAGCGCGGGCGGCGGTGGCCGCTGTCCAGGCCGAGGAAGTCGTGCATCACCAGCACCTGGCCGTCGCAGTCCGGACCGGCGCCGATGCCGATGGTGGGGATGTCGATCTCGGCGGTGATGCGCGCGGCCAGCGGCGACGGCACGCATTCCAGTACCAGCAGCGCGGCGCCGGCCGCGGCGACCGCCTTGGCGTCGGCGAGCAGTTTGGCCGCGTCAGCCTCTTCGCGGCCCTGGATCTTGTAGCCGCCGAAGGTCAGCACCGACTGCGGGGTCAGGCCCAGATGCGAGCACACCGGGATGTCGCGTTCGCTGAGGAAGCGGATCACCTCCAGCTTGTGGCCGGCGCCCTCGAGCTTGACCATCTCAGCGCCAGCCTGCAGCAGCCGGGTCGACGCGTCCAAGGCGCGCTCGGGGGTGGCATCGGACTGGAACGGCAGGTCGGCCACCAGCAGCGCGCGCTGCAGCACCCGCGCCACCGCGGCGGTGTGGTAGACGATGTCGTCCACGCTCACCGGCAGGGTCGAGTCGTGGCCCTGCACCACCATCCCCAGCGAATCGCCGATCAGGATCAGGTCCACGCCGTTGGCGTCGAAGGTTCGCGCGAAGCCTGCATCGTAGGCGGTCAGCATCACCAGCTTCTGCTGGCGGCGCTTGGCCTCGGCCAGGGCGGGAACGGTCCAGGGCTTGCTGTCGGCGTGACTGCTCATAAGCTCATGTGCTGCGGTAATGAGCCGAGCATTATCTACCGATTGGCACGATCCCGCCGGTTTCGATGCGGTCGCGTACGTCACGCACCGTTCCATGGCCCGGAATGACCGCGTCGGCGGCGATCTCGGCCAGCGGCAGCAGCACGAACGCACGCTGGTGCAGGAACGGGTGCGGCACCTGCAACCCCGGCAGATCGCTCACCGCCTCGGCATACAGCAGCAGGTCCAGGTCCAGGGTGCGCGGGCCCCAACGCTCGCCGGGCAGGCGCTGGCGGCCGTGGCGGTGTTCCAGGTCCAGCAGCGCCTGCAGCAGGTCCAGCGCCGGCAGCGTGGTGCTCACCAGCGCCGCGGCGTTGATGAAGTCCGGCTGGTCCTCGCGGCCCCAGGCCGGGCTGCGGTACAGCTGCGAGGCACGCAGCAGGCGGGTTTGCGGCAGGGTGTCGAGCGCGGCCAGGGCCGCGCGCAGGGTCGCCGCGGCGTCGCCAAGGTTGCCGCCCAGGCCGATGCAGGCCTGGACCGGCGCCGGTGTCGCGGCGCTCACTCGACGGGCGTGGCGGCGTCCGGGCGGCGGCGCCGGCGCCGGCGGCGCTTGGGGGTCTCTTCGCTGTCGGCCGGCGGCGCGAACGCCAGCTCGTCGCCGGCGTAGTCCACCTCCGGATCGAAGCCGCGCGGCGGCGGCGCGTAGCCGGGCTGCTGCTGCAGTTCGCGCCAGTACGCGATGTCGGCCGCATGCTCGTCCGACGCGGACTGGCGCACGATCAGGAAATCGAACGCAGCGCGGAAGCGCGGATGCGACAGCGTGCGCACTACCCGCTTGCGCTGGCGCGAGGTGAAGCGCGACTGCAGCAGCCAGATCTCCTGCATCGGCAGCGAGAAACGCCGCGGCAGCGCCACGGTGCTCAGTTGGTGCAAGGTCACCCGGTCGGCGGCGCGGCGTTGCGCCTCCTCCATCTGCATGCCCTGTTTCTGCAGGGTCATCAGTGCGCGGCAGTAGGCCGGCCACAGCAGCAGCGCGAACAGGAACGCCGGCGACACCGGCTCGTCGTTGGCGACGCGGTTGTCGGTGTTGCGCAGGCCCTCGATCAGCATCCGCCGCAGCGCGCCGCTGCGGTTGGAGCGCAGCGCCGCCGCGCTCTCCGGGAACAGCGCGGCGAGCAGACCGTGCCGCTCCAGGCCCTCGAAGCTGGCCACGCCATGGCCGGACAGGAACAGCTTGAGCACTTCCTCGAACAGCCGCGCCGGCGCGGCCTCGGCCAGCAGCCCGGCCAGCCGCGGGATCGGCTCGGCGGTGCCGGCCTCGATCTCGAAATCGAGCTTGGCCGCCAGGCGCACCGCACGCAGCATGCGCACCGGGTCTTCGCGGTAGCGCTGCTCGGGGTCGCCGATCAGCTTCATCAGCCGCGCCTGCACATCCTCGAAGCCGCCGACATAGTCGCGCACCGAGAAGTCCTCGATGGCGTAGTACAAGGCGTTGCAGGTGAAGTCGCGGCGCACCGCATCGTCCTCGATGCTGCCGTAGACGTTGTCGCGGACCAGGCGGCCGTTGTCCACCTCGCGGTCGCCGCTGCCGTCGTCGACATTGGCGCGGAAGGTGGCGACCTCGATGATCTCGCGGCCGTAGACCACGTGCGCCAGGCGGAAGCGGCGGCCGATCAGGCGGCAGTTGCGGAACAGCTGCTTGACCTGCTCGGGGGTGGCGTCGGTGGCGACGTCGAAGTCCTTGGGCTGGACCTGGACCAGCAGATCGCGGACCGCGCCGCCGACCAGGTAGGCGCCGAAGCCGGCCTCGCGCAGCCGGTACAGCACGCGCAGGGCGTTGGGGCTGATGTCCTTGCGCGAGATGGGGTGCTGGTCGCGCGGGATCGCGCGCAGGGTGAATGGCGATGGAACTGGCGGATTGATGATGGCGCTTCCGTATCGGGTTGCGGGATTGCCGAAGGGCGGCGAGACCCATATACTAGCGCGCTGCAATCGACGCGACCAAACGCTCCCTTCGTCTAGTGGTTAGGACGTGGCCCTCTCAAGGCTAAAACAGGGGTTCGAGTCCCCTAGGGAGCGCCATCCTCGCCTCGCCTGCAGCGCGACACAGCAAAAACCCCGCCTTGGCGGGGTTTTTTGCGTTTCGGCGCCGGCCACGGCCCGACGCTTCTCCCTCCTGGTTGCACGGGCGTCGATCGCCCTCGGCCAGACGGCTGCAGACGCCAGCACGCCGAGCCAAGCCTACCTGGAACGCCGGGGCAGCCCGGGCGACGTGCGCGACCCGGTCGGCATCAGTGCGCACGTACCGACCACCCGCAGGTCGCGGTCAGGCCTGCGCCAAGTCAGGGGCGGCCTCCCCGGCCATGACCGCCACCGGCGCCGATGCGGTCTCCGCCACCGCATCGTGCGCATGCAGGCTCTCCAGATGCCGCACCTGTACCTGCACCTCGGCGTAGCGCGCACCCAACGCCTGCTGCAGGCGCCGCGCGGCATCTTCCACGTACATCAGGTTCTCGCCATTGCGGCGCGCGAACGCCTGTTCGTCGGCGCGCCGCACCGCCGCCTGCACCGGCGTGGCCAGGGCCTGCTCGGCCAGCGCGATCACGCCCTCCGCGTCGAAGCGCACCGCCCGCGCCGACACGCCGACCCGCACCGAGGCCACGCTGCGCTGGCTATGCGGGGTGGCGTGACTGCCGTGCCGGAGCAGCCAGTCCGCCACCGCCTCCCGCGATAGCGAGGCCTGTTCCGGGTGCTGCTGCACGAAGGCCTCGCTGAGCAGTTGCCGCGCCAGCGCCGCCGAACACGGGCAAGTCGAGGAATACAGCAGATCCACGCCGAGTCCGAGCCGGACCACGCCGCCACGCAGCTCGGCGTCGATCCGCAGCGGATACGCCCGCCATCCGGCCAGCCCCGGGCTGCGCAGCGCCGGGCTGCGACGCAGCAGTTCCAGGCGCAGCGACACCCGCGCCGCAGTCGAGGCGCAGTCGGCGTGGCTATGCACCATCGCCCGCAGCAACTGCGACAGCCGCGACGGCGACAGCGGCTGCTGCGCGCACTCGTCGAGCAGGCGGTACAGCCGCGACATATGAATGCCCTTGACCTGCGCCGACGGCAGGTCGACGGCGAGCGCGGCCTGCGCCGGCACGGGTGCCGCAGGCGTGCCCTCGCCCATGTCCAGACAGATCGGCAGCGCGATGCCGTCCATGCCCACCCAGTTCAGGGGAGCGGCGATCTGCGAAGGTTCGTCGGCGGCGACATCGGGCAATGGCGAGGGGATCTGCAGGTTCATCGGATCGACGGGAGCGGCGAGGGAGCGAGGGACGGCAAGCAAGGCGGAGTGACAATTGTTATAAAGTAACACAACAAGCGCACACCGATGGGACCGCCCTTCGCACACCTCAGGAATCAATGAATCCCTATGGGCTGCGCGGATCTGCTCACAAGGATTCGCCCAGACCCTCATCCGCCCCTGCGGGGCACCTTCCCCCGAAAAGGGGGCATGGTCCCGGTGGGAGAAGGGAGAGGCCAAAGCCCCTCTCCCACCGGGAGAGGGGTTGGGGTGAGGGTACGGCGCGCGCAGCGCCTTCGCCGATCCGGCAATGCCTTCGGCCGCTCGCTGCAGACACACCGATCCAGCGATGGCACGCGCGCCGCGTGCGCGTGCGTATCGGCATCAGCCCTGCATCTGCTCCAATTCCTTGCCCTTGGTCTCGTACACATAGCGCAGCACGAAGAACACCGACAGGAACGCGGCGACGGTGTAGATGCCGTAGGCGCCGGCCAGGCCGATGCTGCCGAGCAGGACCGGGAAGGTCACGGTGATGGCGAAGTTGGACATCCACTGCGCCGCACCGGCCACCGCCAGGCCGGAGCCGCGGATCTGGTTGGGGAACATCTCGCCCAGCATCACCCACATCACCGGGCCCCAGGACATGTTGAAGAAGACCACGTAGACGTTGGCGGCGATCAACGCCAGCCGGCCCATGCCCGGCGACAGCGCCAGCTTGCCGGCCGCATCCAGCGAGGCGCTGGCGAAGGCGATGGTGACCAGCGCCAGCGACACCGCCATGCCGGCCGAGCCGATCCACAACAGCGGCTTGCGCCCGACCCGGTCGATCAACACCACGGTGATCAGGCAGGCACCGATGCTCAACGCACCGGACAGCACGTTGATCAACAACGCATCGCTCTCGGAGAAACCCACCGCCTGCCACAGCACCGCGCCGTAGTAGAACACCACGTTGATGCCGACCAGTTGCTGGAAGGTGGCCAGGCCGATGCCGATCCACACGATCGGGCGGATCTTGCCGGTGACCTTGCTGACCAGGTCCGACAGCCGCGGCGTGTGCTGGTCGGCCGACAGCGAGGCGGAGATTTCGGTCAGCTTGGTCTGCGCCGTGTTGGCGCCGTACAGCCGGGTCAGCACCGCCAGCGCCTGCTCGCGGCGGCCCCGCGCCACCAGGAAGCGCGGGCTCTCCGGAATCGCCAGCAACAGCAGCAGGAACGCCGTGGACGGCAGCGCCTGCATCCAGAACATCCAGCGCCAGGCCGGCTGCCCCAGCCACAGCGCCTCGGTGGACGCGCCGGCCGCCTTGGCCAGCAGATAATTGCTGAGGAAGGCGCAGAACAGCCCGCCGATGATCGCAATCTGCTGCACCGTGGCCAGGCGCCCGCGGTAGCGCGCCGAGGCGACCTCGGCGATGTAGGCCGGCGACATCACGCTGGCCGCACCCACCGCGAACCCGCCCATCATCCGCGCCAGCACGAACACCGCCGAGTTGTGCGCCGCGCCGGCGCCCAGCGCCGACAGCAGGAACAGCGCCGCCGAGACGATCAGCACCGTGCGCCGGCCCCAGCGGTCGGCGAGCGAGCCGGCCAGGAACGCGCCGATCGCGCAGCCCAGCAGCATCGAGGCGACCTCGAAGCCAGTGCCGGCGGAACTGGACTGGAAGGTCTGCTTGAGGCCATCGACGGTACCGTTGATGACGCCGCTGTCGAAGCCGAACAGGAAGCCGCCGATGGTGGCGACGCAGCTGATCAGGATGATGAGGCGGGTGTTCTCGCCGGCATCGGCGTGGCGATCGATCGGAACACTGGACATGGGTTCACCTGGTGGCGTGCAAGAGGGAGACGGCCGGCGCGCGGGAAGGAGCATGCGCGGCGGCGGCACCGGGCCGCCGCCGCACACCGGTTCAGCGCAGCAGGTACTGGTTGATCAGGTTCTCGTAGGCTTCCTGGCGGCCGCTGCGCTGGGTCGGCTCGCCGGCCTGCGCGGCATGCGTGACGAGGTCGGCGAGCGTGCTCGTGCCGGCGGCGAAGGCCGCGCCGGCGCCGCTGTCGAAGCTGGCGTAGCGCTCGCGGCGCCACTGCTCCAGCGGCGAGGCGGTAAGCAGCGCGTGGGCGACTTCGAGACCGCGCGCGAACGCGTCCATGCCGCCGATGTGGGCGATGAACAGGTCCTGCGGATCGGACGACTCGCGGCGCACCTTGGCGTCGAAGTTGAGTCCGCCCGGGGCCAGCCCGCCCTGCCGCAGCACCACCAGCATCGCGCCCACGGTGTCGTACAGGTCGACCGGGAACTGGTCGGTGTCCCAGCCGTTCTGCGGATTGCCGCGGTTGGCGTCGATGCTGCCGAGCAGGCCGGCGTCGCTGGCCACCTGCAGGTCGTGTTCGAAGCTGTGCCCGGACAGGGTGGCGTGGTTGGCCTCGATGTTGAGCTTGAAATCCTGGTCCAGCCCATGCTGGCGCAGGAAGCCGACTACGGTGGCGCTGTCGAAGTCGTACTGGTGCTTCATCGGCTCCATCGGCTTGGGCTCGATCAGGAAATTGCCCTTGAAGCCGATGCTGCGCCCATAGTCGCGGGCCAGGGTCAGGAACCGCGCCAGATGCTCCTGCTCGCGTCGCATCTGCGTGTTGTGCAGGCAGGCGTAGCCTTCGCGGCCGCCCCAGAACACGTAGTTCTCGCCGCCCAGTTCCACCGTCGCTTCCAGCGCGGCCTTGACCTGCACCGCCGCGCGCGCGACCACGTCGAAGTCCGGGTTGGTCGCCGCACCGTTCATGTAGCGCGGGTGCGAGAACAGGTTGGCGGTGCCCCACAGCAGCTTGACCCCGGTGTCGGCCTGGCGCTGCCTGGCGATGCCGACCATGTGCTTGAGGTTCTTTTCGTACTGGCCGATGTCCTCCGCGTCCGGCGCCAGATCGACGTCGTGGAAGCAGTAGTACGGCACGCCGAGCTTGGTGAAGAACTCGAACGCGGCATCGGCCTTGGCCTCGGCGCGGCCCAGCGCATCGCGGCCGGCGTCCCAGGGATAGGCGCGGGTGCCGGGGCCGAACGGATCGGCGCCGTTGCCGCAGAAGCTGTGCCAGTAGGCCACGGCGAAGCGCAGGTGCTCGGCCATGGTCTTGTCGCCGATGCGCTTGCCGGCGTCGTAGACCTTGAACGCCAACGGATTGTCCGAGGCCTTGCCTTCGAACGGGATGCGGCCGATGCCCGGGAAAAACTCCTTGGCGCCGGTGTAGACGGAAGTGCTCATCACGAAGTCCTGGTGCGTTGCGGGGGGAAAGGGAATCACGCGGCGTACAGCGGGCCGATGGCCTGCAGATGCCGCTGGAAGCTCTGGTAGTGCGCCTGGTACTGCGCGCCGCGCTGCGCATCCGGCTGCGCGGAGCGCGTCGCATCGTCCTGCTGGTGCTGTAGCACCACCTCGGCCAGGCTGGCGCGGTCGCCCTGCGCCCAGCCGTCGGCCCACAGCGCCTGCAGCGCGGCACCGAACGCCGCGCCCTCGGGTTGCGCCGGCACGTGCACCGGCAGCCCGAACAAGTCGGCGATGAGCTGGCGCCAGCCGGCGCTGTTGCTGCCGCCGCCGGTGAGGGAGATCGCATCGAACTGCAGCCCGGCATCGACGAAGGCATCGAAGCCGTTGCGCAGGCTGTAGCTGGCGCCCTCCATCGCCGCGCGATAGAAATGCGCCGGCGTGGTGTTGTGCAGGTCCATGCCGGTCAGGCAACCGCGCGCCGCCGGCAGGTTCGGGGTGCGTTCGCCGTTGAAGAACGGCAGCAGCACCAGTCCGTCGGCGCCGGGCGCCGTGGCCGCGAGCAAGGCCTCGCCCTGCCCGGTCTTGATGCCGAACAGACGCGCGATGGTCTCGGTGGCGACCGTGCAGTTCATGGTGCAGATCAGCGGCAACCAGCCGCCGCTGGAGGAGCAGAACGCGGCCCAGCGTGCGTCCGGGTCCACCACCGGGCGCTCGGCGTAGGCGAACAGCGTGCCGGAGGTGCCAAGGCTCATGCTCAGGCGTCCCGGCACCACGTTGCCGGTGCCGATCGCCGCCATCATGTTGTCGCCGCCGCCGGTGGCCACGCGGACCTCGCGCGGCAAGCCCAGCGTCTGCGCCGCGGCGGCGGACAAGGGGAAGCTGCTTTCGGTCGGCACCAGCGGCGGCAGCGCCGCGGCCAGGTCGCGCTGCGGATCGATCGCCTGCAGCAGCGGCGTCGACCATTGCCGGGTGCGCACGTCCAGCCAGCCGCTGCCGGACGCGTCGCCGACTTCGGCGTAGCGCTCGCCGGTGAGCCAGAAGTTGACGTAGTCGTGCGGCAGCAGCACCGTCGTCATCGCCGCATAGGCATCGGGACGATGCTTGCGCGTCCACGGCAGCTTGGAGGCGGTGTAGCCGGCCAGGATCGGATTGCCGGCCAATTCCACGCAGCGCTGCGCGCCGCCGACCGCGTCCATGATCTCCTCGCACTCGCGCTGGGTACTGGTATCGCACCACAGCTTCACTGGTGCGGTGACCTGGCCTTGCGCGTCCAGCGGCACGAAGCCGTGCTGCTGCCCGGACACCGCGATGGCCCGCACCTGCGCCCGCTGTTCGGCGCTCAGTGCGGCGAAGCAGGCGACGATGCCATCGATCCACCACTGCGCCTGCTGCTCGCGGGTGCCGTCGTCGCGGCTGATCAGGTCCAGCGCGTGGCCGTGGGTGGCCACCACCTGCCGGCTGTCGGCATCGTAGGCGAGCAGCTTGACGCTCTGCGTGCCTACGTCCAGGCCGATGTACAGACTCATTGCCCTACCCGCCACATCGTGCACACACCCAGTTCCATCATCGCTCCAGAAGAAAGGCCGGCGTGCGGGGACCACTCGCCGTGTCGCCGAGTGTAGTGCGCACCGCACGCATCACGCAGCGAAGCATGATGACGCTGAGTGCTGCGCGCTGCCAGCGCGACCCGGGCGATGGCGTACGCACGCAATGGATCCTGCCGCCCTGCAGCCAATTCATGGTCAACGCATGCAGAAGCAGGACAGGGATCGAGCCAACGGATGTCATTGCATGCAGTGACGGCCCGTCGCATGCGCGACACGATGGCGACTGGCGCGGTCTCGCCTCTGCGCAGGATGTGTCTACACACGGCACCATCTTGATGCGCTGCATCAAACCTGCGCGCAAGGCGTGCGCATGTTGCACCGTTGTGCATTCGATGCATCCCTTCTCCCAATGGACCATGGCCCGCTTCGGGGGAAGTACCCCAGGGAGCAGATGAAGCGCTGCGCTCCGTACCCTCACCCCAACCCCTCTCCCGGGGGGAGAGGGGCTTAAGCGCACCGCGGCTGCTTCGTTGTCACCGTCACGATCACGCCCACGCGTGTGAACACGCATCCCTTCTCCGATTGGGGGAAGGTGCCCCGAAGGGGCGGATGAGGGTACGGGCGTAGCGCGCCTATTTCGCTGCATCGCGACCCAGTCGGCACGCCACGACCGCCAGCATGGGGCAACCAACGCTGGCACCATCTCGCGCGCCATCCCAGGCTCATCCGGCCCGCGCCGCGACGGCATGGCCGGTTCCCTTGCGCGGCACCTCCAGGGGTTGGCCGCGGTACTCCACGCTGGCGTCGGCCGCGGGTTCGAGTGCGCCGGCATCGTCGCGTGGACCATCGACGAAGCGCACATGGATGCTGCGCCGGTCCTGCATGCCCGGCCAGTGGCCCTCGCGCGCGCCGATGCGCAGTACTCCCCTGGCCTGGTCCCACTGCAGCGGGATACGGCTGAACTCGCCCTTCTCGTAGCCGTAGCCGGTGCCGTCGTCCTCGTACAGCGAGAAGCGGCCGTCGGCGCCGGTATAGACCACCACGGTCAGCGGTGCGTCCGGGATCTGGTCGACGTACTGCTGCACTTGGGTCATCGGCACGATGGCGCCGGCACGCACGAACAGCGGCATGCGCTGCAGCGGCGCGGCGGCGTCGATGGTCTGGCCGCCGGCATGGCGCGCGCCGCTGTTGAAGTCGATCCAGTCGGTGCCCGCCGGCAGGTAGACCTTGCGCGAGGTCGCGCCGAAGCGGGTCACCGGCGCCACCAGGAACGCCGGGCCGAACAGGTACTCGTCGTCGATGTCGGCGACTTTGGGGTCGTGCGGGAAGTCCATCGGCAGGCCGCGCATCATCACCCCATCGTGGTGATAGGTGTCGCCGGCGAGCGTGTAGATGTAGGGCAGCAGCGCGTAGCGCAGACGGCTGTAGTAGGCCATGCTGGCGTAGTACGGCGTGCCTTCCGGCGCGATGTTCCAGATCTCGCGGTACGGAAACTGGCCGTGCGAGCGGAACAGCGGCACGAAGGCGCCGAACTGGAACCAGCGCGTGTTGAGTTCGCGCCACTCGGGCAGGTGCGCCGGGTCCTGGCGTTCGTAGCGCTTCTCCACGGCGAAGCCGCCGATGTCGAAGGTCCAGTTCGGCAGGCCCGACATCGACAGGTTGACGCCGGCGGAGATCTGCTCGCGCATGTCCTCCCAGCGCGAGGCGATGTCGCCGCTCCACACCGCCACGGCGTTGCGCTGGATACCGGCGTAGCCCTTGCGCGAGAGGATGAACACGCGCTTGCCATCGGCGGCGCGATCGCCGGCGTAGACGCCGTGGGTGTGCGGCAACGGATAGGCATTGAAGAACTCGGTGGACGGCCCCAGCGCGGTCGGCGTGGTGCGCGCCTTGCGCTCGGCGATGTCCAGGTTGGAATGCACGTCGGGCTCGTCGGCATCCAGCCACCAGGCATCGATGCCCTTGCGGTTGAGCGTCTCGTCGATCTGCCGCCAGTAGATCGCCTGCGCATCGGCCGCGTACGGGTCGTAGAACGCGTTGGTGTAGCCCTTGCCGATCCAGTCCAGTTCGCCCACCTCGACGTTGCGCCGGTAGATGTGCCCGGCCGCGTCCAGTTCCTTGTAGTGGGCGGTGCTCGGGTAGAACTTCGGCCAGACCGAGATCATCAGTTGCGCGTGGCTGGCGTGCACCGCCTTGACCATGCCGTCCGGGTCGGGGAAGCGCGCGCGGTCGAAGTCGTGCGAGCCCCAGGCGTTCTCCGGCCAGTACGACCAGTCGAGCACGATGTTGTCGATCGGCAACTGCCGCCGGCGGTACTCGGCCAGCACGCCGAGCAGCTCGTCCTGGGTTTTGTAGCGCTCGCGGCTCTGCCAGAAGCCGTAGGCCCACTTCGGCAGCAACACGGCCTTGCCGGTCAGCGTGCGGTAGCCGGCGATGACCTGGTCGGCGTTGTCGCCGGCGACGACGTAGTAGTCGATCATCTGCCCGGCTTCCGACCACAGCGACAGGTCGCCGGCTTCGGCCGCCGGCAGCGGGTCGCGATGCAGCAGCGCGATGTAGCTCGGGTCGATCAGATCCCACTCGACCTTCAGCGTATGCCGCTGGCCAGGCTGCAGCTGCAACGCGAACTCGTGGTGCCAGGGATTCCAGTTCTGCCGCCAGCGGTCGACCAGCAGCTTGCCGTCGACCCATAGCCTGGCGTACTCACTGGCATACAGCGAGAAGGTATGCGTGCCGCCGCGTTCGGCCTCGATCTGGCCTTCCCAGCGCACCTGCATGCGGCGCTTGTCGCCGGGCTTGGCCGCGGCGGGGAATTTCACCAGGTCCTTGATGTACTGATAGTCGATGTCGGCTTCGCGACGCTCCAGCACCGGCTTGCCGTCGATCGCGTAGTGCGCGGTCAGCGCACCGCGCTTGCCGTGCGCGTCGTACAGGCGCAGCGTCGCCGGCAGCGTCTGCAGCCCGCGCGGATCGCCGAAGCGGGTGATCGCGTTGTTGTCCCAGAGAATGCCGTAGTTGCGGCTGGACACCAGGTACGGCACCGCCATGTCGAGATTGCTCTGCAGCAGTTCGATGTCGTGGCCCTTCTGGTTCATCCAGCCCTGCTGGTGCTGGCCGAACCCGTAGAAGGCCTCGTCGGGCGGCGAGACGAAGCGCTGGCGCACGCTCAGGTAGTGGCGGCCCTCGACCTGCAACGGCGCGAAGCTGCGCCCGCCCGCCACTTCCGCCAGCAGCGGCGTGCCCTGCGCATCGGTGAAGCCGACATGGCCATCGACGGTGGACACCTGCGCGGTCATCCGCGCGGTCTTGAGCTGCACCGTGTCGCCGTGTTGCTCCAGCGTAAAGCCGGTGTCGCCCTGCACCGGCACCCGCATCAGGCTGGGCGTGCGCTGGAACGCGCCGGTGGGATCGGCGCTGACCCGGACGATGCCGCGGTCGATCACCTGCAGGCGTACCGGCGCCGCGCCCCTGGCGCTGGGATGCACGGTGACGCCCTCGGCATCGCGGGTCACCTGCTGCGCGGCGGCGGACGCGGCGACCGCGAGCAACGCCAGCGCCAACAGGCATGGCAACGAAGGCGGCAGGCAACGGTTGGCGTGGTGCATGTTCACTCCCTTGGAAAGTCATACGGCACGGCGCGTCTGGCGCCGCCGCATGGTCAATAAGTCGCCAGGGTGACGCGCAGCAATTGCGGCACGTCGGAGAAGTTGAGCCCGTAATCGGTCTGGTCGCCGTTCCAGTTGCGTCGGAAGCGCCATTGCTCGCCCTCGTACTCACCCTCCTCCACACGGTCGTAGAGCATGTCCGCGGTCGCCGCGCTGGCCGGATGCAGGGTCACCCGCGCGTGCTGGGCGGTGATCAGGAAGGTGTCTGGGCCGAGTTCGGCGATCAGCGCCGCACCGATCGGCGCGGGATTGCCGGGCGGCTCGCCCTGGAACCAGAACTGCGGCACGCCGTAGGTGACGGTGGCGCTCCAGCGCGCGTTGAGCGGCAGTTCCTGCACCGCCTGGCCCGGCGCCTCGGCGGTGCCGTGCAGCTTGCCGGCGGCCGCGGCGCGGGCGAACCCGCGCATGCCCATGCCCACCGCGCGATAGCCCAGCGCGAACGGCGCCAGCGCCTGCGCATCCACGCGCTTGGCACCGAGCGGATCGTTGGAGTAGCCGCTGTAGTCGATGCCGAAGGTCGACCAGCCGATGCCGTCGTGGCCCAGCGCCGGATACAGGTAGCGCGCGTACTCGGGGCGGTTGCCGGTCTCGGCGACGAACAGCGCGTTGTCGGGGCGTGCGTAGCGCTGCAGCACCGTGGTGTACAGCGGGTACTCGGGCATGTAGATGTCCGGCGCCAGCAGGTCGATGTGCGGGGCCGCCGCCTTCCACACGTCCAGCACATTGTCGGTGGGGCCGCCGCTGGCGTACTGCCCGGGCTGGCCCGGATTGAACGGGCCGCGCAACGCCGCATTGACGTAGATCGGCAAGGGATACGCGGCCTTGCCGGCCTCGGCGACGCGGTCGATGAAGTGCGCGATGTGCCAGGCATGGAAGATCTCGTCGGCCTCGGCGCCGAACACCTGCGCCCAGGTGCCCGGCGACTTGCCGAGCCGCTGCAGCAATGCCTGCGGCACCGGGCCGTCGAACACGCGCTGCGCTATCGGCGAGAAATCGCGCGCACTGCCGTAGGTGCCCGGCTCGTTCTCGGCCTGCACCATGATCACCGTGCGCTGCGGATCGGCCTGGCGCAGATGCCGCATGAAGGCAACGAAGGCGGTGCGGTCGGCCTGCAGCGTAGCCGGCGCCAGCGGCGACAGCGAACCCAGGCGTCGCCCGTCGCGCGTGACCACGCGCGGAAAGCGCGCATCGTCGGTCTTGACCCAGTGCGGCGCGTAGTTGGGGCCGTTGTTCTTCCAGGTGCCGAACCACAGCAACACCAGCCGCACCCGCTGCGTGCGCGCCTGCGCCAGCAGCGTGTCGACGAAGGAGAAATCGAAGCGGCCCTCTTCCGGTTCCACCTGCTCCCAGGCGACCGGCACCTGCACCGTGTTCGGCCCCAGCGCGCGGATCGCCGGCCACACCCGCGCCAGCGCCGCCGGATAGTTGCTGGAGTTGTTGACCTGCGCGCCGAGGATCAGGAACGGTGCGCCATCGACCAACAGCGCGTGACGGCCGTCGGTGCTGACCAGGCGCGGGATCGGTGCCTGGGCCGGCGCCGATGTCGCGGCAGCGGGCGTGTGCGCACCAACCGACGGCGCATCCGGCGCGGCCTGGCAGCCGCTCAGCAGCAGCGACAGCAGGACAGGCAGCCGCCATGCGGTGCGCAACGCGCGCGACGGCGATCCGATTCTCCGCACGTGGCCGGCGCCCAGCCTCACCAGTCGTCGCTGCGGAACGGGCCCACCGGCAACTGCTCGCGGTTGACCAGGTTGACGTCCTCGGGGTTTTCGCTCCAGGCGTAGCGCAGCGCCTGCGGCTGCGGCACCGCATCGCTGCGGACCACCACCTGGTCGCCCTCGATGCGTGCCTGCGCCGGATGGAAGCGCCGATCGGCACCGGCCAGGGCGAAGCCGTGCACCACGCTACCGCCGCCGCGCACCGCCAGGGTGCTGCCCATCAGGTCGAACATCACCCGCGCCTGGCCATCGGCGAACGTGGCGCGCGCGAACACCGGCGCGCTGTAGACCAGGGTTTCGCCGTAGGCCACGTGGCGCGCGACCAGCGCCAGGCGATGCCCCACGTCCTGCTTGTTGGGGGGATGGATGTTGTCCGGCGTGCCGATGTCGATGGTCACCGCCTGCCCGGTGGCCGGCAGCGCCAGCGTCCTGGTCTGCGATTCGCGCAGTTGCGCCCACGGACTCAGGTCGCCCTGGTCGTTGCCGGCCTTCCAGTTGGCCAGTTGCACCCACAGGAACGGCAGCTGCGGCTGTCCGCGCTCCTGCCGCCAGCGCCCGATCAGCGACGCGAACTGCTCGCGGTAGTGCAGCGCGCCATACGGGTAGGCGTTGCTCTCGCCCTGGTACCAGATCACGCCCTTGACCGGGAACGGCTGCAAGGGGTGGATCATCGCGTTGTACAGCAGCGTCGGCACCTGGTTCTTGTCGTCGTTGGCGGCCAGCGTGACCTTGGCCGGGCGGAACTGCCAGTCGCCGGCCAGCGAGCGCGGCTGGCCGCCACCGGATTGCACGAAGAACGCCGCCGCATCGCCGGGAATGCCGCCGAAGCCGCCGGTATCCAGGATGCGGATCGCGATGTGGTTGACGCCGGCGCGCAGCGCTGCCGGCGGCACGCGGTAGCGGCGCGGCTCGGTGTAGCGCCCTTCGGTATGGCCGACCTCCACGCCATTGACGTAGGTGGTGTCGGCATCGTCCGCCGGGCCGATGCCCACGACGGCGCCGGCCTTGGCTTCAGCTGCACTGAGGGTGAAAGTGCTGCGATACCAGGCGACGCCGTCCATGCCGACGTAGCCATGCTGTTCCCACAGCCCCGGCAGCGGCTGGCGGTCCCAGTCGCGGTCGTCCAGATCGGCAGCGGCCCAGCCGGCATCCGCATCCGCGGTGGTCGGCTGTGGCCAGCGCGCCAGGCGCCGCCGGGTCTCGCCGAGGTCCTGTGCGTCCTTGGCCTGCATCTGCGCGATGCGCGTACGTACCTGCGCCGCGTCCACGCCCGGCGAGGCGGCGTCCATCCAGGCCTCGATCGCACTGCCGCCCCAGGTGCTGTCGACGATGCCGATCGGCACGCCGGTGCGCTGGCGCAGCTCGCGCGCGAAGAAATACGCCACCGCCGAGAACGCGCCGGCGGTGGCGGGCGTCGCCGCGACCCAACTGCCGCCGGGCAGCCGCGGCTGCGGCTGCGCCGACCAGGCCTTGGGCACCTTGAAGTTACGCAGTTGCGGATCCGTCGCTGCCGCCACTTCGCGCGCGCCGTCGCGCGCCTGCGCCAGCGGCCACTCCATGTTGGACTGGCCGCTGGCCAGCCACACGTCGCCGATCAGCACATCGCCGATGCGGCGCTGGCTGCCGTCGCCCTGCACGTCCAGCACGTACGGGCCACCGGCCGCATGCGCCGGCAACTGCAGTCGCCAGCGGCCATCGCGGCCCGCGACCGCACTGGCGCTGGCACCGTCCAGGCGCGCCTGGATGCGTGCGCCAGGCGTGGCCCAACCCCAGACCGGAATCGGTGCATCGCGCTGCAGGACGGCGCCGTCGGCGAACAGCAACGGCAGTTGCAGTTCCGCCGCGGCCGGCCATGACGCGAACGCCAGCGCCAGCAGCGCCAGGCGAACGGTGGGATGCAGCGGTCTTGTCATGAGCAGTTCCTGCGTCGGGAGGAAAGCCGGCGGCAGCCACCCACCTCGCCGCAGGCGGACCGCGCGCCGGAGACGGCTGCGCGCCTACCAGTTGGCGCGCAGCACCAGCGAGTAGCGACGATCGTTGACGAACCAGCTGCGCGTGTACAGATGATTGTCGACTTCGCCGCCGTCGTAGGACGTCGGCCCCATCAACACCTTGGTGAGCGAATTGGTGATGTTGTTGGCCTGCACGCCCAACTGCAGGTGCGGCGTGAACCGGTAGAACACCGAGCCGTCGAGCTGGCCGTAGTCGTCCGACCAGGTCGGCAGCTTGGTCGACACGTCGCTGGCGGTCAGCAGATAGCGCGAACGCCAGTTGTAAGCCAGGCGCACCGACAGCGGACCCTTCTCGTAGATGCCGGCGAGGTTGTAGCTGCGCCGCGACAGGCCTTCCAGCGGCAGCGCCACGCCGGTCACGGTGGTCTTGGTGTAGGGATCGGTGGCCGTGTTCACGCCGCCGCTGCTGTCGACGAAGGTGAAGTTGGCATTGACGCCGAAGCCGCTCATCCAGCCCGGCAGCGAATCGAAGAACTGCGTGTAGCCGTACTCGAAGCCGCGGATGCGGCCCTTGTCCATGTTGTACGGACGCGTCACCAGGAAATCCTGGCCGCCATAGTTCTCGGTGACGGTCTGGTTGGAGAAGTAGTCCTTGACGCTCTTGTAGAACAGCGTCACGTACATCATGTCGCTGCTGTCGAAGTACCACTCCAGCGCGGCGTCGTACTGGTCGGCCTTCATCGGCTTGAGGTTGGGGTTGCCGGCGGAGCCGGTCCAGTCCTTCAGCGAGCCGTCGTCGTTGACGGTGGCCGTCAGCAGCAGATACGGCTGCAACTGGGTGTAGTCCGGCCGCGCCATCGCCTTGGACGCGGCAAGGCGCAGTTGCAGCGCATCGGAGAACTTGAAGCGCAGGTTCAGGCTCGGCAGCACGTCGGTGTAGCTGCCGCGCGCGTCGTTCGGGAAGTACTGTCCGTAATACTGGGCCTTGAGCGCGTCCGAGGCCGAGGTGGCGGACAGGTCCGGATACTGGCCGTAGCCCGAGGCCTCGGTCCTGGTCTGCACCACGCGCACGCCGATGTTGCCGTCCACCGGCACGCCCAGCGCGGTGTCGTTGCCGAAGTACATCACCATGTACGCGGCCTTGGTGCGTTCGAACTGGCGGTTGGTGTCCTGCAACTGGTACTGGTCCGGCGCCCAGCCATACCCGCGCAGCGCGACGATCTGCTCGATCAGCGCCGACGTGCCGGTGTAGTCCTTGACCGCGCTGTTGCGCGGGAAGTACAGGTTGTTGGGCACGCGCACCTTGCCGCGCAGCAGGTTCGAAAAGGAATACAGCGACGAGGACGCGGTCATGTAGCTGGCCAGGTCGGCCAGGCCGGTGGCGGTGCCGGGGATGGTCGCCCAGTTGTCGCTGATCACGCCCCAGTTGTAGCCGGAATTCTTGTTGGTCTGGGTGCGGTCGGTGGCGCGGATGCCGGCACGGAAGGTGCGCAGCCACGGGTTGTCGTCGTAGCTGTACTCCAGGTCGAAGCGCGTGGCCAGTTCGCGGCCGCGGTTCTTGGCAAGGTGATCCATCGCCGCGCTCCAGAAGTAGTTGGAGGGGTCGGCGGTGTAGCTCGGGTCGGCCAGGGTCACTGCGGGATACGTGCCGCTGAGGTCGAAGGTCAGGCCCGGCAGATAGATCGAACTGAACAGGGTGAAATCCAGGGTGTCGCTCTGCGACTGCACCAGTTGCATGTCGCCGCGCACGGTCAGCCGGTCGGTCAAACGATGGGTGAAGCCGCCGGACAGATCGGAGGTGGTGGTGCTCTGCCGGGCGTAGCGGTTGTCGGTGTAGAAGCGCACGCCGTCGTTGCCGGTGACGTTGCCGCGCCAGGAACTGGACGCCGGCGACCCGCTGACGAAACGGCCTGCGTCGTCGTAGGTGAAGGTGGTACCGGGTGCCGGCGCGATGGCGTTGGTGTCGTCGTTGAAGAACGCCGCGCGCTCCTGCCAGTTCATGTCGTAAGACGAGCGCAGGTATTGCACGTAGAGGTCGGTGGCGTCGCTGGGCCGCCACTGGAAGGCGGCCGCCACGCCCTTGCGCTTGCGTTCGAACTCCAGCTGCCGCCAGTTGACACCTCCGGGCACGTAGACCTTGTCGAAGCTGGTGCCAGCCAGCAACGCGGGATCGGTGCGGCGCACGAACGGTTCCACCTGGATGCCGTCGCTGCGCGTGGCCAATTCCGAGTGCGCCACATCGAGCATGAAGCCCATTTCGCCCAGGCCGGTGTTCCAGCGATCGCTGAACAGGAACGAGCCCGACGGCTTGTAGGTCTTGCTCAGGTCGCCGTAGTTGACGTCGGCGGTGAAGCCGATCACGCGGCCCGGCTGGTCGAACGGCATGCGCGTGCGCAGGTTGACCGTGCCGCCGAGGCCGCCTTCGATGATCTCCGCCGAGGGGTTCTTGTACACGTCCACGCCGGCCATCAGTTCGGCCGGCACGTCCTCGAAGCTGAGCCCGCGTCCGCTGGCGGCGCTGAAGCTGTCGCGACCGTTGAGTTCGCCGCGCACCTGGGTCATTCCACGGATCATCACCCCACTGCCTTCGGCCGAGAAGTGGTCCGGGTCGTTGCGCGCCATGAAGTGATCGATGGTCACGCCGCTGACCCGCTGCAGGGTCTCGGTGACGCTGCGGTCCGGCAATGCACCGATGTCCTCGGCGCTGACCGAATCGACGATCTGCTCGGCATCGTGCTTGATCGACTGCGACTTGATCAGGCTGCCGCGCACGCCCTTGACCTCGACCGCATCGAGCTGGGTCACCGGGTCGCCCTTCTTGCGCGCGGCAGGCTGCGCGCGCGCAGAGTCCGCCTCCTGCGCCAATGCCTGTGCGCTGAGCAGCAGGCCGATGCTCAGCGCGATGAGCGAATGCGGCAAAACACGGGGACGACGTGACGCTGCGGTCGGCAGAGCCGGACCACAAGAATGCTGCGATGCCATGCTGTTTCCCTCCCAGGAGACATGCACACAGACACGGGCGACGGTCGCACCAGGGCGCCGTCCTGCGAGTTGTGACGGCGTCGGTCTCAGCCGCTGCCGTATCGGATGGCGCCGCTGCGCAGAGTGGCAGGCCGGTCGCTACCGCGATCGGCCGAGACTAGGAATGCACTTGGCGTGAAACAAATGAAAAATTCCCGTCAATCTATGCGATTCCAGACTAGCGGGATGCGCACCACGGCATGTCTACGAAATCGTCCGCTTGTGATATCGCAGCGCCCGCGGCGGCCTTCAAACGCTTGCCGCCCGTTCGGGATACAGCCGCTTGGCGGCATTGCGCAGAGCCAGCAACACGCGTTCGGCGCCAGGCGGCAACAGATAGTCGCGACGGCGCACGATGCCGAACGATTCCATGCGCACGCCCAGCGTGATCGGCAACACCGTCAGCAGCTTGGCCTGTACATACGGCGCCACCGCCTCGGCCGGCAGCGCGGCCAGCAGGTCGCTGCCGCGCAGCAGGCTGGTCATCACCGGCAGCGACGAGGTCTCGATGACGTTCTGCGGCGCCGGCACCGCATGCTCCAGGAACATCGCGTCCAGGCGCGCGCGCAGCACGCTGTCGGCCGGCGGCAGCACCCAGCCGTAGCGGGCCAGGTCGGCATGGCGCAGGTCGGCGCGGGTGGACAACGGGTGGCCGGCGCGCGCGATAACCGAGTGCGGCTCGTCGGCCAGCGGCTCGAATTCCAGCGCCTCGGCGCCGTAGGGGCCGAGGATGCGGCCGATCACGATGTCGAGCTGACCATCGAGCAGCTTGGCCACCAGCGGCCGGCTGTAGTCCATCTCCACCCGCACCAGGATGCCGGGGAACTCGCGCTTGACCTCGGCGATGGCCTGCGGCACCAGGTTGGTGCCCGGATTGACCACGGTGCCGATCGAGACCTGGCCCATGCGCCCTTCGCACAGTGCGGCGATTTCTTCCTGGGCGCGGCCGATCTCCGACATCGCCGCACGCGCGCGGCGGATCAACACCTGCCCGTACCAGGTCGGCTCAACCCCGCGCGCGTGGCGCTCGAACAGCTTCACCCCCAGTAGGTCCTCCATTTCCGCCAGCAGCTTGGACGCCGCCGGCTGGGTCATGCTGGCCGCCTCGGCCGCGCGCAGCACCGAACGGTGCTCGTGCAACTGCAGCAGCAGCAACAGATGCCGGGTCTTCAGGCGCGCGGCATTGAACCAGGGATTGGCAGAGGCATTCATCGTGGGCAGGCGTCCTGGGGGAGCGGAGCCGCGTATTCAGCGGCGGAATAGAATATGCCTAAAATTTCATTTGCAGAGCATAGCTCACGCGCGCAGGCTACGGCCCATCGCGCCCCCGCTGGCGCCGTCGTCGTCGGGCACCGGCCCGCCGGCAGCGGAGGCTGTCGGGTGGAGCCAGCGCGCCGACGCATGGCGCGGACTGCAGCGGCCCCGCCGTCCGGTCCCGCCGCTGCGCCGCACTGGCCCGGCGCTTCCGTCACCGTCGTTTCCGCCAGGTATCCCGATGTCCGCCGCTTCCCCGTTCCGACTCCCGCTGATCGCGATCCTGCGCGGTCTCACCCCCGAGGACGCGCTGGCGCACGTCGGGGCGCTGGCCGATGCCGGCTACGATGCGATCGAGATCCCGCTCAACTCGCCGCGCTGGGCCGACAGCATCGGCCCGGCCGCGCAGGCGTTCGGACAGCGCTGCTGGATCGGCGGCGGCACCGTGCTGCAGATCGGCGACGTCGACGCCCTGGCCGATCTGGGCGCGCGCTTCATCGTCACCCCCAACACGCGCCCACCGGTGATCCGCCACGCGGTGGCGCGCGGCCTGCAGGTGGTGGCCGGCTTCGCCACCGCCACCGAGGCGTTCGACGCGCTGGATGCCGGCGCGCAGATGCTCAAGCTGTTCCCCGCCGCCACCTACGGCCCCGGCCACGTGCGCGCCCTGCGCGCGGTGCTGCCGGCGCAGGTGCCGCTGTTCGTGGTCGGCGGCGTCAACACCGAGACCCTGCACGACTACCTCGGCGCGGGCGCGATCGGCGCCGGCATCGGCGGCGAGCTGTACCGCCCCGGCCAGTCGCTCGCACAGACCCAGGCGCACGCCGCCGCCTTCCGCCACGCCTATCTGGACCGCGCATGAAGATCGTCCGCCTCACCACCTACCACGCCGCGCCGCGCTGGCTGTTCCTGAAGATCGAGACCGACGAGGGCATCACCGGCTGGGGCGAGCCGGTCATCGAAGGCCGTGCGCGCAGCGTCGAGGCCGCGGTGCGCGAACTCGGCGACAGCCTGATCGGCAAGGACCCGGCGCGGATCAACGACATCTGGCAGATGCTCTACCGCGGCGGCTTCTACCGCGGCGGCCCGATCCTGATGAGCGCCATCGCCGGCATTGACCAGGCGCTGTGGGACATCAAGGGCAAGGCGCTGGGCGTGCCGGTGTACGAACTGCTCGGCGGGCGCGTGCGCGACCGCATGAAGACCTACCGCTGGGTCGGCGGCGACCGCCCGGCGGCGACCATCGCGCAGATCCAGGGCTACCGCGACCTCGGCTTCGACACCTTCAAGTTCAACGGCACCGAGGAAATGAAGCTGATCGACGGCCCGCGCGCGGTGGATGCCGCGGTGGCCAAGGTGGCGCAGATCCGCGAGGCGTTCGGCACCGCCATCGACTTCGGCATCGACTTCCACGGCCGCGTCGCCGCACCGATGGCGCGCGTGCTGCTGCGCGAACTGGAGCCGTTCAAGCCGCTGTTCGTCGAGGAACCGGTGCTGCCCGAGCAGGCCGAGTACTACCCGCGGCTGGCCGCATCCACGCCCATCCCGCTGGCGGCAGGCGAGCGCATGTTCTCGCGCTTCGACTTCAAGCCGGTACTGCAGGCCGGCGGCCTGTCGCTGCTGCAGCCGGACCTCTCGCATGCCGGCGGCATCACCGAATGCCTGAAGATCGCCAGCATGGCCGAGGCCTACGAGGTCGGCCTGGCGCCGCACTGCCCGCTCGGCCCGGTGGCGCTGGCCGCCTGCCTGCAGGTGGATTTCGTCTCGCACAACGCGGTGCTGCAGGAACAGAGCATCGGCATCCACTACAACGAAGGCGCCGACCTGCTCGACTACGTGCTCAACAAGGACGACTTCGCCTGCGACAATGGCGGCAGCATCGCCGCATTGCCCAAACCGGGCCTCGGCGTGGAGATCGACGAGGAGCGCCTGCGCCATGCCAACGCCAACCCACCCGACTGGCACAACCCCATCTGGCGTCACGCCGACGGCAGCATCGCCGAGTGGTGAGCCGATGAACACCTCTCTTCCGCCCCGCCACACCGCCACGCTGGCGGTGGACAGCCGCTGCGCGCATGGCGAAGGCATGCTGTGGTGCGAGCGCCGCGGCGTGCTGTTCTGGGTCGACATCAGCGGCCGCCGCCTGTGGCGCCACGATCCGGCCAGCAATGTCAGCCGACACTGGGACCTGCCCGATCGTCCCGGCTGCCTGGGCCTGTTCGACGACGGCCGCCTGCTGCTGGCGCTAGCCAAGGGCGTGTACGCGGCCGATCCGGATGCCGCCGCCGAGGCAGACAGCGCGCTGCCGCTGCAGCACCTGGCGGACGTGGAACCGGAGCGCGACGACACCCGCAGCAACGACGGCCGCGCCGACCGCCACGGCAACTTCGTGTTCGGCACCATGAGCGAGCGCGAGGACCAGGCGCCGGTCGGCAGCTTCTACCAATGGTCGGCGCGCCACGGCCTGCGCCGCCTGCCGCTGCCGGGCGTGGCCATTCCCAACGCGATCTGCTTCAGCGCCGAAGGCCGCACCCTGTACTACTGCGACTCGGTGCAGCCGCGCATCCTGTGCTGCGACTACGACCCGGACAGCGCGCACACCGCCAACAGCCGCGTGTTCGCCGAACTGGACCATGCCGGCGCCGAGCCGGACGGCGCCATCATCGACGCCGAAGGCCACCTGTGGAACGCGCAATGGCGCGCCTGGCAGGTGGTGCGCTACCGCCCCGACGGCAGCGTCGAGCGCCGTGTCGCCCTGCCGGTCAAGCACCCCACCTGCCCCGCCCTGGGCGGCGCCGATGGCGGCACGCTGTACCTGAGCACCTCGCGGCAGGATCACAGCGAGGACGAACTGGCACGCACGCCGCAGGCCGGCGGCGTGTACGTGGCCGCGGTCGGCATCGCCGGCCTGCCCGAAGGACGCATCGCCAGCGCATGATCGTCGTCGATTGGGGAACCAGCAGCCTGCGCGGCTATCGGCTCGACGCCGACGGCGGCATTCTCGACCAGCGCCGCAGCGACCAGGGCATCGCCGCCTGCCAGGGCCGCTTCGCCGCGACCTTGGCCACCCTGATAGACGGCTGGGACGGCGACGTCGTCCTGTGCGGAATGATCGGCAGCCGCAACGGCTGGATCGAACTGCCGTACGCGCCCTGCCCGGCCGACGCCGCCGCCCTGGCCGCGGCGATGCGGCCGCTGCAGGATCCGGCGCTGCCCGGCCGCACGCTGTGGTTCGTACCTGGCGTGGCCAGCGACGCCGACGCCGTGCCGGACGTGATGCGCGGCGAGGAGACGCAGCTGATCGGCCTGCTCGCGTTGCTCGCGCAGGAACCGCCGACGGCCGAGATCCACCACGTCTGCCTGCCCGGCACCCACAGCAAGTGGGTGACCCTGCAGGACGGGCGCATCGCCTCGCTGGCGACGATGATGACAGGCGAACTGTACGCGCTGCTGCGGACGCACAGCCTGCTGGCGCGGCTGATGGACGCCGACGACGGCGTCTTAGACGCGGCCGCGTTCGACGCCGGCGTGCAGCGCAGCGGCGAGCCCGGCGGGGTGCTGCACCATCTGTTCGGCGTGCGCAGCCTGGGCCTGTTCGAACGCCTGAGCGGCGCCGCGGCACCGTCGTATCTGTCCGGCCTGCTGATCGGCCACGAACTGCGCGCGCACCCCGTCTTGCCGCCGGTGGTGCACCTGGTCGGCGGCAGCGGCCTGCTGGCGCGCTACGCACATGCGCTGGCCGCGCTCGGCAGCCGCGTGCGCACCCACCCCGAGGATCTGGCCGCGCGCGGCCTGTATCGGCTGGCACAGCAGCACGGCGGCCTGGCCGGCTGAGCCGCGCGCGCCGCCCGTCTCCTGCCCCGCTGCCCCGCACACACGGCGGCGGCGGCCGCTTTGCATTAGAATTACCGGGTTAATCGCCGGATCCCGCCATGCCTTTCGTCGTCACCGAAAACTGCATCAAGTGCAAATACACCGACTGCGTGGAAGTGTGCCCCGTGGATTGCTTCCACGCCGGCCCGAACTTCCTGGTGATCGATCCGGACGAGTGCATCGACTGCACCCTGTGCGAGCCGGAATGCCCGGCCAACGCCATCTACCCCGAAGACGACGTGCCGGCCGGCCAGGAAGGCTTCGTCGCACTCAACGCGGAACTGGCCAAGGCCTGGCCGGTGCTCACCACGCGCCAGGAACCGCTGCCCGACGCCGCCGAGTGGGACGGCAAGCCGAACAAGCTGCCGCTGCTGCAGAAGTAACTGCACTCATCGTGCTGCGTGAATCCCGCGCTCGCAACTGTAGGACAGTTGACTTCTAGGTTCTTCGCGTTTGATTTACAAATCTCAAGCGACAGCGAGAGCTTTCGCCTTGCGGCGAGTCACTTTTCTTTGCTTGTGCAAAGAAAAGTAACCAAAAGAAAGCACACCCTGCCTCGCGCCCTCCGCGCTAACGCGCTCCGGTCCGCGTCCATCACGGGGATCCGCGGAAGGGGCATCCTGCCCCTGCCGCGGACGGCGTACATCCATGTACGCCGCCCTCCGGGTGTTTCCCCGCGACGGCCGCCGCTGCGGAAGGGAACCCGGTAAGTCAAAAGCCAAAGCCACATCAAAAGCGACTGCGACAGCAGCGCACGCCTGCGTCATTGCAATGGCTGCCAATGAGCACACTACTCGTGATCACGTACGTCGCCTGTTGTTCGTCGAGGGCACGCAAGAAGACTGGTTTCCGCAGCAGCTGCTGCAGGCGCAGCTCACACACGGCGAAACGGCCCCGCACGGGACTTGCGACACGTTGGCTGGGTGCACTGTGGGAGGGACTTCAGTCCCGACGCCTTGAGGTTGGATACCTAGCGGGCGTCATGTATCTCGGCCGCGTGGCAGTTGGCTCCTACGGAAAACAAAACGGGCGCACAAGGCGCCCGTTTCGCATGCTAACCGCATGGCAGCCCGGCGCACACGCCGGACCCGCCTCCGGCTCAGTGACCCAGCTTGGCCTTCAGCGCCGCGATCAGCTTGACCGGCGCCTCGCCGGTGGCCGGCAGGCCGCGCGGATCCACCGCCGAGACGTAGACGCCGGCATCCACCGCCACCACGCGCACCAGGAAGTTGCTGCCTTCGTAGGCCACGTCGTAGGAGCCCAGCAGCTGCGCGCGGCTGGCGATGGTGACGCCTTCGATGCCGCCCAGCGCGTCGCCGACCTGGCCGAACACCTGGTCGCGCGTCCCCGGCACCACGAAGCCGCTGTTCGACGCCGCCGGGGCCTGGCCGGCCGGGGCCGCAGGACGCTGCGCCGAGGCCAGCGCCGGCACCTTCATCGCCGCCGAGGTATCGGGCGAGGTCAGATCCGGCGGCACTTCCAGCGGACGCATGTCGGGCGCCAGCGCGTAGTCGCCGCGCGGCTTGCCCTTGTGGAACCAGCTGCAACCGCTGGTGGCCGCGACCAGGGTGGTCGCCAGCACGGCGGCCGACAGCACGCGGACGTAGGGAACGGAAGCACGCATCAATCAATCTCCTGGAGTCAGGCCGCGAGCGTTTCGCGGCTGGATAGGTCTTCCAACGCGGCAGCGTCGGCGGCAAGTCGGTCGGCCGTGGCGTGGTGCGCCGCGGACAACGGCAGCAGCGGCAGCCGCAGGCCATGGCCGATCCCGGCGCGCTGCAACAGCGCCTTGACCGGGATCGGGTTGGATTCGATGCCGCAGAACGCATGGAACGGCTGCAGCCGCGCGTCCCAGGCCTGCGCGGGTTCGGCCTGGCGCGCGCGTGCCAGGTCGCACAGCCGCCGGTAGGCGCGCGGCAAGGCATTGGAGGCCACCGAGATCAGCCCGTCGAAGCCGGCCAGCATCGCCTGCGCAGCGCTGCCGTCGTCGCCGCTGAACACCGCGAAGTGGTCGCTGCGCAGGGCCGCCAGCGCGGCGATGCGCTGCGGGTCGCTCACGGCTTCCTTGATGCCGACGATGTTCGGATGCTGCGCCAGTTGCGCCACGGTCTCCGGCAGCAGGTCGCAGCCGGTGCGGCCGGGCACGTTGTACAACACCACCGGCAGGCCGCCCTGTTCGGCGACCGCGGTGTAATGCGCGATCAGCCCCGCCTGGGTCGGGCGCACGTACGGCGGCGTCACCACCAGCGCGTACTGCGCGCCACCGGCGGCGGCGCGCTGGGTCAGCGCCACGGTCTTGGCGGTGCCGGACAGGCCGGTCCCGGCCAGCACCGGTACGCGCCCGCCGATCGTCTGCACCGCCTCGCGCAGGATCCGGTCGTACTCCTCGTCCAGCAGCGTGGCCGCCTCGCCGGTCGATCCCGCCACCACCAGCCCCTGCACGCCGCCGTCGAGCTGGCGTTTGAGCAGCCGCTGCCAGGCGTCGAGGTCGAGGTCGCCATTGCCCTGGAAGGGCGTGGCCAGGGCGGTGATGATGCCGGAGAGGGACAAGATGCCGGGTGCTCGCTGGGAGAAGAGGGCCGCGCAGGCTGCGCGGACGTGTCGGCCCCGCACGCGGGGCAGGGTCGCCCCGCATGTTACTTGCGGCCCGAAAGCGCGGGCAAGTATGCTGCACACCATGCCGGGCGACCGCCCGGATGCCGTTCAGCCTTACGCAATGCCGGAAGCCCCTTTGACCGACACCACGCCCCGGCCCGCGCCGACCGAAAACCACCTCCTGATCAACGCCTACACGACGCATCCGGAGTCGCCCTTGTTGCCGGTGACGCGTCGCATCGCCGACAGCGGCTGCAATCTCGTCGATGCGCGCCTGGCCACGGTCGGCCGCGACGTGTCGGTGACCGCGCTGGCGACCGGCTCGTGGGATTCGGTGGCCAAGCTCGAAGCCATGCTCACCCGCCTCGACCGCGAGGAAGGCATGAAGCTGGTGTGGTACCGCACCGGCGCCAAGCAGGCGCAGTCCAATCTGCTGCCGTACATCGTCGAAGTCATCGCCGCCGACAAACCCGGCATCCTGTTCCAGTTGGCCGACTTCTTCGACCGCCAGGGCATCACCATCGAGAACCTGCAGAGCACGCGCTACCGCGCCATGCAGACCGGCGCGGAGATGTTCTCGGCGCAGGTGACGATCGGGGTGCCGGCGAACATGCACATCGCCGCCCTGCGCGACGACTTCCTCGAATTCTGCGACCACCTCAACCTGGACGCGATCATGGACCCGATGAAGTTCTGAGTGCGCCGCGCTGGACACCGACGCAATCGAACGCAGATGATGGCGATGCACGCGGAGGACACCCCATGAAGGACGGCGACACCCTGGACCGCAGCACGCTGGCCTTGCCGCTGGCGCTGTCCGGCGGCGCCAGCGCCACGCTCGGCGATTACGCCGGCCGCTGGCTGGTGCTGTATTTCTACCCGAAGGACAGCACGCCCGGCTGCACCACCGAAGGCGTCGAGTTCAACGCACTGCTGCCGCAGTTCGAACAGGCCGGCGCCACCGTGCTCGGCGTGTCGCGCGACTCGGTGAAGTCGCACGACAACTTCTGCGCCAAGCAGGGCTTTCGCTTCGCCCTGGTCAGCGATGCCGACGAGGCGCTGTGCCGCGCCTTCGACGTGATCAAGGAAAAGAACATGTACGGCCGCCAGGTGCTGGGCATCGAGCGCAGCACCTTCCTGCTCTCGCCGACCGGCCAGCTGGTCCGCAGCTGGCGCAAGGTCAAGGTTCCCGGCCACGCCCAGGCCGTGCTCGACGCGCTGCAGGCCGCCGCCCAGCAGTGATCACCGCCGTTTCCCGCACCCCGCATCGCCCTGCCCCGCAGGCAGCGATGGCGCGTCCCTGCTCCTCTTTCAGGAATCCATGATGACCCGAGGCAAGCGCATCTACGTGCTGGATACCAACGTGCTGATGCACGATCCGACCGCGCTGTTCAAGTTCGAGGAACACGACGTGTTCCTGCCGATGCAGGTGATCGAGGAACTGGACAATGCCAAGAAGGGCATGTCCGAAGTCAGCCGCAACGCGCGCCAGGTCAGCCGTTTCCTCAACGAGCTGATCGAGGGCGCAGGCGCCGAGCAGATCGAATCCGGCATTCCGCTCAGCCATCCGCAGGGCATCCAGCTCAAGAGCACCGGCGCCATCGGCCGGCTGTACTTCCAGGTGCGCCCGGTCGAGCCGGGGCGCAGCTTCGGCAGCGTGGCCCCGGACAACAAGATCCTGGCCGCGGTGCTGGCGCTGCGCGAGGAGCAGCCGGAAATCCCGGTGATCCTGGTGTCCAAGGACATCAACCTGCGCATCAAGGCGGCGATCAGCGGCCTGGTCGCCGAGGACTACGAGAACGATCGCGCGCTCGACGATTTCAGCCTGCTCTACACCGGCGCGATCGAACTGCCGGAAGATTTCTGGCAGAAGCACAACCAGGACCTGCGTAGTTGGAGCGACAAGGGCCGTACCTGCTACGAGATCGCCCTGGCCGCCGATGAGGACTGGTATCCGAACCAGTACCTGTACCTGCCGGGCGAGGACGAAGTGGAACTGCGCGTGGTCAAGGTCAACGCCGAGCGCAAGGCGACGCTGGCGCTGGTCGACGACTTCCGCAGCGGCCAGCACGCGGTGTGGGGCATCGCCGCGCGCAACCGCGAGCAGAACTTCGCGCTCAACGCGCTGATGGACCCGGAAATCGACTTCGTCACCCTGCTCGGCACCGCCGGCACCGGCAAGACCCTGCTGGCGCTGGCCGCGGGCCTGGCGCAGACCATGGACCAGCAGCGCTACCGCGAGATCATCATGACCCGCGCCACGGTCAGCGTCGGCGAGGACATCGGCTTTTTGCCCGGCACCGAGGAAGAGAAGATGACGCCGTGGATGGGCGCGCTCACCGACAACCTGGAAGTGCTCACCCACACCCAGGAAGGCGGCACCTGGGGCCGCCAGGCCACCAACGACCTGCTCGCCAGCCGCATCAAGATCCGCTCGATGAACTTCATGCGCGGGCGCACCTTCCTGTCGCGCTACCTGATTCTGGACGAGGCGCAGAACCTGACGCCGAAGCAGATGAAGACGCTGATCACCCGTGCCGGCCCCGGCACCAAGATCGTGTGCCTGGGCAACGTCGAACAGATCGACACGCCGTACCTGACCGAGACCACCTCCGGCCTGACCTACGCGGTGGACCGCTTCAAGGCCTGGCCGCACAGCGCGCACATCACCCTGCGCCGCGGCGAGCGCTCGCGCCTGGCCGACTACGCCTCGGAGGTCCTGTGAACGCGGCGGCCGGCGTGCGCCTGGCAGGCATGGCGCTGGCCATGGCCCTGCTCGGCGCCTGCGCCACCGCGCGCGGGCCGGCCATGGTGCCGACCGCGGTCAAGGCCGGGCAGTCGTGGATCGTCACCCGCAACAGCACCGCGACGCAGGTGCTGGACACCTGCTCGCGCGACAGCCCGGCGCGCCAGGACGGCGCGGTCACCGGCTACTGGATTCCGACCCCGGAGCAGATCGCGCAACTGGAAGCGCACCTGGCGCAACTGCAGCCGCAGATCGCCGACCCCAGCGCGTCCGATCGCCAGTACGTCGGCATCCTGTACCGCGGCAAGCAGGCGATCTACGTCAACGCCTTCGCGCCGGACGACAGCAGCGAACGCGACCCCACGGTCGACGCGGTCAAGGCCTGCGGCGGCGGCAACCGTTTCTGGGGCGCGGTCTACGACCCGGCGAGCGCCAGCTTCTCCGAGATCGCGGTCAACGGCGCACGTTGAGATGGCTGCGGTCAGGTGCCACTGGCGGCGTGCCGGGGCGGCCGCGCATCGCGGTCGCCGCGCCGCGGCCGCATCGCGCGCGGTATGAACCTGGAACTGCCCCGCTGGGCCTGGGCCTTCGCCGGCACGCTGGCCGCGGTCGCCGGCATGGTCAACGTGGTCGGCTATCTCGGCTTCGAACATCAGGCGGTCACCCACCTCACCGGCACCACTACCCTGCTCGGCGCGGCGCTGGCCGATGGCGACGCCCGCGCGATCGCGCAACTGGTCGGCGTGGTCCTGGCCTTCCTCGGCGGATCGATGCTCGGCGGCTTCATCGTGCAGGACAGCCGCCTGCGCCTGGGCCGGCGCTACGGCGTGGCGCTGGCGCTGGAAGCGCTGCTGCTGCTGGCGGCGATGCAGGCGTTCAAGCAGCAGCAACTCGCCGGCGCCGTGCTCGCGGCGATCGCCTGCGGCCTGCAGAACGCCACCACCACCATCTACAGCGGCGCGGTGGTGCGCACCACCCACCTCACCGGCATGTTCACCGATCTGGGCATCGGCCTGGGCCAGGCGCTGCGCGGCCTGCC
Organism: Xanthomonas sp. LMG 12462; assembly: GCF_009192885.1. Taxonomy (NCBI): domain Bacteria; kingdom Pseudomonadati; phylum Pseudomonadota; class Gammaproteobacteria; order Lysobacterales; family Lysobacteraceae; genus Xanthomonas; species Xanthomonas sp. LMG 12462. The sequence goes on from NZ_NMPP01000041.1 coordinate 59,847, forward strand.
GCTACCGCGCCGGCGCATCCGCCTGAGCCTGCTGATCATCGGCGGCTTCCTGTGCGGCGGCGTGCTCGGCGCCTGGGCCTACCGGCAGGTCGGCTTCGACGCCCTGCTCGGCCCCGCCCTGCTGACCGGCACGGTCGGCACGCTGTACGCGCTGCAGGCGCACTACCGCAGCCGCGAGCGCTGAAGGCACGGCCGAGTGCATAACCCGCGCCGGCCCTGCACAATCGGCGCATGAGCGAACCCACCGTCGTCTCCGCACTGAGCATCGCCGGCACCGATTCCGGCGGCGGCGCCGGCATCCAGGCCGACCTCAAGACCTTTGCCGCGCACCGCGTGCACGGGCTGGCGGCGGCCGCCGCGCTGACCGCGCAGCACACCCGCGGCGTCACCGCGGTACACGTGCCGCCGCTGTCGTTCCTGCGCGCACAGATCGATGCCTGCTTCGCCGACTTCGACATCGCCGCGGTCAAGCTGGGCATGCTCGCCAACGCCGAGGTGATCCACCTGGTCGCCGATGCGCTGGAAGAATATCGCCCACCGTGGGTGGTGCTGGACCCGGTGATGGTGGCCACCAGCGGCGCCAAGCTGCTGCAGGACGATGCCCTGGACGCGCTGCGCAAGCGCCTGCTGCCGCTGGCGACGCTGGTGACGCCGAACGTGCCGGAAGCGCAGTTGCTGCTCGGCCGCCCGGTCGACACCGCCGACGACGCCGAGCACGCCACCGCCGCGCTGCTGGAGGCGGGCGCGCAGGCGGTGCTGCTCAAGGGCGGCCACCTGCAGGAAGGCCAGCGGGTGATCGACCGCTACGACGATGGCGTCAGCCGCAGCGAGTTCAGCCATGCGCGTCTGCCGCTGGACGCGCACGGCACCGGCTGCACCCTGGCCGCGGCGATCGCCGCACAGCTGTGCCAGGGCCTGGCCTTGCCGGCCGCCTGCGAAGCGGCGATCGACTATGTGGCGCGCGCCCTGCGCGGCAGTTACCGGCCCGGCCGCAGCGACGTGACGGTGCTGGACCACTTCGGCGCGGCGCGCGGCCCATGAGCGCAGCGCCCATCGCCGCGGCGGCGGTCGCCGAGCACGCCCTGCCCGTCGCCGCAGCCGACGGCCATCGCTGGAGCTTGCTGGCGCGCGTTCCCGACGCACCGCGGCAGGCGCTGCTGTGGCTGCCCGCGCTGGGCGTGGCTGCGCGCCACTACCTGCCGTTCGCCGAAGCGCTGGCCGCGCACGGCGTCGCGGTGTTCCTGCACGAATGGCGCGGCAACGGCAGCAGCACGCTGCGGCCATCGCGGCAATGCGACTGGGGCTATCGCGCCCTGCTGCAACTGGACCTGCCCGCCAGCCAGGCGGCGATCGCCGGGTGTGGGATCGCGGCGCCGCTGCTCGTCGGCGGCCACAGCCTCGGCGGACAGCTCGCCTGCTGCTACGCCAGCCTGCAGCCGCAGGCCTTCGCCGCGCTGTGGCTGGTCGCCAGCGGCACGCCGTACTGGCGCCGTTTTCCCGCGCCGCGCGGCTATCTGCTGCCGTTGGCGTACCGTCTGCTGCCATGGCTGGCGCAGCGGCAGGGCGTGCTGCATGGACGCCGCCTGGGCTTTGGCGGCACCGAAGCGCGCGGCCTGATCGCCGATTGGGCGCGCGTGGGCCGTAGCGGCCGCTACGCCGCGGCCGGCCTGGCGATCGACCTGGAGGCGCAACTGGCGCATCTGACGCTGCCGGCGCGTGGCGTGGTGCTGCAGGACGACTGGCTGGCGCCGGAGAGTTCGCTGCGCGGTCTGCTCGACAAGCTGGCCACGCCGGCGCCGCAGATCCGCTGCCTGGACGCCACGCAACTGGGCGTATCCGCCGACCATTTCGCCTGGATGAAGCGGCCTGCGGCGGTGGCCGCGGCGTTACTGGCCGGGGATCGGTGAAATTTTTCGGAAAGAGCATTGACGGGCCCGATCGACTCCCGCATAATTCCGCTCCTGACGACGCGCCCGTAGCTCAGTTGGATAGAGTACCTGGCTACGAACCAGGCGGTCGGGAGTTCGAATCTCTCCGGGCGCACCAGTCAGATGAAAAACGACAAGCCACCGCTTGTCGTTTTTTTTTGCCCTGCCGCGGCGATGCGATCGCATCGAGACCGCTCCGGGAGCGCACTCGTTCGCGATTCGTCATGCCGTCGACACGCAGGTGTAGACGAATCGCCGCAACTCGTGAATAATCCCGCGCCTGACAACGCGCCCGTAGCTCAGTTGGATAGAGTACCTGGCTACGAACCAGGCGGTCGGGAGTTCGAATCTCTCCGGGCGCACCAGTCAGATCAAAAACGACAAGCCAGCGCTTGTCGTTTTTTTTGCCTGCGTGATTCCGATTGCACGACGCGCGCAACGACGAGTGACGCATGCGCACACGGAAGATGTGCCGATCACGGCACCGCCTCGCGCATCGGCACTTCAACTCCAGCGCCGGCGATCCGCCAGAAATTACGAGGCGGCGGCGCGGCGCCGCCTCGGCCTCGCGTGCGCGAATGCAGAGCCCCCTGCCCGGCTCAGGCGATGGTATCCACCACGCCGCCATCCACGCGCAGCGCTGCACCGGTGGTCGCGGACGCTTGCGGCGAGGCGACGTAGACGCAGAGATTGGCGACCTCTTCCACCGTCGCGGCGCGGCGGATGATCGAGCTGGCGCGATGCGCCTTGACGAAGTCGGCAGCCACCTCGTCCAGCGGCTTGCCGGACTGTTGCACCTGGTCGGACAACATGGCGGCGACACCTTCCGTCAGCGTCGGCCCGGGCAGAATGGCATTCACGGTGACGCCGGTGCCGGCCATGCGCTTGGCCAGCCCGCGCGACAGGGCGAGATCGGCGGTCTTGGTCACGCCGTAGTGAATCATCTCGACCGGGATGTTGAGCCCGGACTCGGACGAGACGAAGAGCACACGCCCCCATCCCTTGTCCGCCATCGCCGGCAGATACGCGCGGGAAAGCCGCACACCGGACAGCACGTTCACCGCCAGGAAGCGCTCCCATTCCGCGTCGGGCGTGTCGAAGAAATCCTGCATGCCGAAGATGCCGGCGTTGTTGACCAGGATGTCGACGGCGGGAAGCGCCGCGACGATCGCCTCGCAGCCGGCCGCGGTCGCCACGTCGCCCACTACGGCCCGCACGCGGGCATTGGCGAGGTCGCGCTTGAGGGTAGCCACAGCGGCCTCGGTGCGGGCCTGGTCGCGGCCGTTCAGCGCGACCTCGGCGCCCGCCGCGGCCAGGCCCTTGGCGATGCCGAAACCGATGCCGGCGGTGGAGCCGGTGACGAGGGCGGTTTTACCGGATAGATCGATGTGCATGGCTGTCTCCAAGGATGAGGGCGAGGATGAGGAGTCGCTTCGGCGCACGCCCTGCGAGGTCGTCGCCGCAGACACGGGCTGGCCGCGCCGGTCGTGCTGTCGAATCGTTCTGTCGATTCATCATCTGCGCATCCAACCGCAAGGCAAGGAACGGCAAGTGAACGTCACGACGTGAACCTCGCCCATTGCATCAGGTCGCCGCATCAGCGAAGCACGGACGGCACAGGCAACAGGATCAAGCGCATGACGGAATAACTTGCCCTGCCGCGCACAGCCGCCCGCGCGCGCCTGCGGACAACGCACCCGCCTGCATCAGCCGGCGCGCACGCAGGGCCGTGCATCGCAGGCGCCATCGGCACGCATGACGCCTCCGCCGCACCGACTCACGCCGCGATCGTGTCGCCCTTCGGCGGCGGCGCCACGGCAGCCGCAGCGTCCAGCGCGACCAGCGTGTGGCCCGCCGCACGCCATGCATCCAGGCCGCCGCGCAGCGGCAGCACGTCCTCGAAGTCATGCTGGCGCAGGCGCTTGGCCAGTATCGCGGCCGAGACTTCGTTGGGGCAGGCGCAGTAGATGACGATCCTGCGGTCGCGCGGCAAGCGTGCGACGAGCGCATCGACCTGGCGATCGTCCACTTCCAGCGCACCGGGGATGGCATACGGCTCCAGCATGCGGTAGCCCGGCGCCCGAATGTCCAGCAGCAGCGGCGGCGCCTCGCCCTGCAGCAGCGCGTGCAGTTCGTCGACGTCGATGCGCTGCATCTCCATCGCCTTGCGCAGCGAGTGCCGACGCCAGGCGCGGTAGCCGACGTACAGCGCCAGCAGGCCGACCAGCAGCAACGCCGCGCGCCTGCCGAGCAGGCTCAGCCAGTCCAGCAAGTCCTGCACCTGGTCGGCGAAGCACAGCCCCAGCAACAACCCGACACCCGCCCACAAGGCCGCGCCCAGCGCGTCGTAGCGCAGGAAGGCCACAGGGCGCACACGCATCGCGCCGGCCATCGGCACCGATACCATCGACAGGCCCGGCACGAACTTGGCCACCGCCAGCACGCGCACGCCCCAGCGCGCATAGAAGCGTTCGGTGCGCTTCATGCAGGTGTCGCGCGACAGCGACAGCCGGCACAGCGACTGCAGCGTGCGATTGCCGTAGCGGCGGCCGGCGCCGAACCACAGCAGATCGCCGAGCAAGCTCGCCGCGATCGACACCGACAAGGCGCCCAGCAACGCACTCCACATCGCCGCGCCATCGAGCAGCGCATAGGTCGCCCCGACCAGGATCAACGTGGGCAGCGCCGGCACCGGCAGGCCCAGCGACAAGGCCAGGACGTTGACGAAGACCAGCCCGAGTCCGTAGCGCGCAATCAGATCCTGCATGGCGTGGCGGGCGGAAAGACGAAGATGCCGCGCATTATCCTCCCGTCGCCCACCGCGCGCGCAGGCAGCAGGGCATCACCGGCGGAACAGACCCATCCATCGCCGCCGCGGAGAACGCTTTGCCGTTGCCCCGCACGCCATCACCCGCCCTCGTCCAGCCGCGCCGCCATCTGCGCCAGCCATGCCACGAACACGCCCGGCTGGCGCATGCGCGCGCGCCACCAGGCCAGCGCCGCGCCCTCCTCGCCGCTGCGCCAGGCCAGCTGGAACACCTCGTCCGGCTTCGGCTCCTCCACCGTCTTGCGCACCAGCGTGCCGCGCGCCAGCGCCGCGCGCGCATAGGGCTCGGGCAGGAAACCGAAGCCGAGCCCGGCCAGTTGCAGCCGGTACTTGCTGCGCATGTCCGGCACGGTCAGCGCGTCCTGGCCGAACAGCAGCCCGACCGTGCGCGGCAGCAGCCGCCGTGCCGAGTCCGCCACCGCGATCGCGCGATGCGCGCTCAGCTGGCTGCGGCTGAGCGGTTCCGGCGCCTGCGCCAGCGGGTGACTGGGCGCGACCGCGAACACGAACGGCAGCGTGCCCAGCGGCTCGGTCACGTAGCCGCCGCCGCTGGGCCCTTCGCCGGCCGCCCCGACCAGCAGATCCACCCGCCGGTCCAGCAGCGCCTCCCAGGTGCCGGACAGCGATTCCTGCACCACCCGCAGCCGGGTCTGGTCGGCAACCGCATAGAACGCCGCCATGTCCTGCGCCAGGCATTCCGGCGCGAACACCGCATCCAGGCCCAGCGCGAACTCGGTCTCCCAGCCGGAGGCCACGCGGCGCACGCGCAGTTCCAGGTCGCCAGCGGCGCGCAGCAGGTGACGGCCTTCGCGCAGCAGTTCGGCCCCCGCGGCGGTCGGCACCGCCTTCGGCCCGATCCGCTCGAACAGTTGCACGCCCAGGTTCTCCTCCAGCTTGGCGACGGTGTAGGAGATGGTCGACGGCACCTTGTGCAGCGCCTTGCCGGCGGCCGAGAACGAGCCGCGACGGTCGATGGCGTCGAGGATCTGCAGGGCATCGAGGCTGAGCTTGAGCATTCGAATTTTTCGATAATGGATGCCGAATCTATCCGTTTTTCAAACCCGGCGACAGCACCGATACTTGTTTCCAAGCCGAAGCGCACGCGAAATCAACCAGCCCGGCGCTTTCGATCCACTTGCACATCAACGCCACCAAGGAGCCTCCCATGCTGCAGATCCGCCCCGCCAACACCCGTGGCCGCGCCGAACACGGCTGGCTGTCCTCGCGCCATACCTTCTCCTTCGGCCACTACCACGACCCACGCCACATGGGCTTCGGGCCGCTGCGGGTGATCAACGAGGACCGCGTGCAGCCGGGCCAGGGCTTCGGCACCCACGCCCATCGCGACATGGAGATCCTGTCCTACGTGGTCGAGGGCGCGCTGGAGCACAAGGACAGCATGGGCAACGGTTCGGTGCTGCGCTACGGCGACGTGCAGCGCATGAGCGCCGGCTCCGGCGTCACCCACAGCGAGTTCAACCACTCCGCCAGCGAGCCGGTGCACTTCCTGCAGATCTGGGTGATGCCCGAGCGCGCCGGGATCGATCCGGGCTACGAGGAGAAGCACTTCGCCCCCGACAGCAAGCGCGGCCAGCTGCGCCTGATCGCCGCCCCGCAGGGCGAGGACGGTGCGGTGCGCATCCATCAGGACGCGCGCATCTACGCCTCCATCCTCGACGGTGATGCGCGCCTGGACTACCCGCTGGCGGCCGGGCGCGGCGCCTACGTGCAGGTGGTGCGCGGCACGCTGAGCGTCAATGGACAGACCCTGCAGGCCGGCGACGCGGTCCAGGCGGTCGACGAGGCCAGCCTGCAGTTCGCCGATGCCCAGGACAGCGAGTTCCTGCTGTTCGACCTGCCGCGCTGAGCAGGTCAGGCCAGGTCGCGCCCGCGGCCCACTGGACCGGGCCGCGACGGTCTCGCGAAATCCGCCCACGCAGCGGCGCCACGGCGTCGCTGCGTGGGTCGCTGCATTCGCGGTAATGCCCGCATCCTCACGCCATCCTCGGCACCCCGTAACGCGTCCTGCACAGCCTCCACGTCAATGCTTCCGCTCTCCCTCCCCTACTGCCGGCGTGCCGGCCGAGAGCCTGCCGATGCGCCACCCGACCAGCGCCGCCTATGCCACCCCCTCGCGCATCCGCGAAGGGCGCCCCTTCCCCCGCGGCGCCGTGTTCGACGGCCAGGGCACCAACTTCGCGCTGTTCTCGGCGCACGCCACGCGCGTGGAACTGTGCCTGTTCGACGAGGCCGGCACCGAAACGCGCCTGGACCTGCCCGAATACACCAACGAAATCTGGCACGGCTACCTGCCAGACGTGAAGCCCGGCCAGCGCTACGGCTATCGCGTGCACGGCCCCTATGAACCCAGCGAAGGCCACCGCTTCAATCCCAACAAGCTGCTGCTGGACCCGTACGCGCGCGAACTCGAGGGCGACCTGATCTGGGCCGACGAACTGTACGGCTACACGGTCGGCCACCCGGACGGCGACCTCAGTTTCGACGAGCGCGACAGCGCGCCGTTCATGCCCAAGTGCGTCGTGGTCGAGGACACCTACGACTGGGAGGACGACCAGCGCCTCCTCACCCCGTGGAGCCAGACCCTGGTCTACGAGACCCACGTGCGCGGCTACACCATGCGCCACCCGCAGGTGCCGGACGAGCTGCGCGGCACCTGCGCCGGGCTGGCCCAGGAGCCGGTGCTGCGCTACATCAAGGAACTGGGCGTCAGCGCGGTGGAACTGCTGCCGGTCCACGCTTACCTCGACGACCAACACCTGCTCGACAAGGACCTGCGCAACTACTGGGGCTACAACACGCTGGGCTTCTTCGCGATCAAGTCGCGCTACCTGGCCAGCGGCCACCGCGACGAGTTCCGCGACATGGTCAAGGCGCTGCACCGCCAGGGCCTGGAGGTGATTCTCGACGTGGTCTACAACCACACCGCCGAAGGCAGCGAGCTGGGCCCCACCCTCTCCTTCCGCGGCATCGACAATGCCAGCTACTACCGGCTGGCCGAGGACAAGCGCTACTACATCAACGACACCGGCACCGGCAACACGCTCAACCTGAGCAACTCGCGGGTGATCCAGTTCGTCAACGACTCGCTGCGCTACTGGGCCGGCGAGATGCACGTGGACGGCTTCCGCTTCGACCTGGCCACCATCCTCGGCCGCGAACCCACCGGCTTCGACCAGCGCGGCGGTTTCCTCGACGCCTGCAACCAGGATCCGCTGCTGTCGCAGGTCAAGCTGATCGCCGAGCCATGGGACTGCGGCCCGGGCGGCTACCAGGTCGGCCACTTCCCGCCCGGCTGGTCCGAGTGGAACGACAAGTTCCGCGACAACGCCCGTGCGTTCTGGAAGGGCGACGAGGGCAAGCTCGCCGAGTTCGCCACCCGCTTCACCGGCTCGGCCGACCTGTTTGATCGCCGCGGGCGCCGACCGTGGGCCTCGGTGAACTTCATCACCGCACACGACGGCTTCACCCTGCACGACCTGGTCAGCTACAACGAAAAGCACAACGCGGCCAACGGCGAGGACAACCGCGACGGCTCGGACCACGACAGCTCCTGCAACTACGGCGCCGAAGGCGAGACCGACGACGCCGGCATCCTGCAACTGCGCGAGCGGCAGATGAAGAATCTGCTGGCCACGCTGCTACTCGCGCAGGGCACGCCGATGCTGCTCGCCGGCGACGAACGCGCGCAGACCCAGGGCGGCAACAACAACACCTACTGCCAGGACAACGAGATCACCTGGATCGACTGGGAGCGCGACCCCACCGAGGGCCGCCTGACCGCGTTCGTCAAGGCGCTGAGCGCGCTGCGCCAGCGTTACCCGATCCTGACCCGTGGCCGCTTCCTCAACGGCCAGTACAACGAAGATGCGGGCGTGCGCGACCTGACCTGGCTCAACCCCGGCGGCACCGAGATGGACGAAGCGCACTGGAGCGACGTCGGCGCGCGCTCGGTCGGCCTGCTGCTGGAAGGCAAGGCGCAAACGTCCGGCGTCAGGGAGCTGGCCAACGACGACACCTTGCTGATCGTCATCAACGCCTACCACGAGGGCGTGAGCTTCGTGCTCCCGTCTTCGGAAGAGCAACTGCACTGGAAGCTGGTGCTGTCCACCGACGATGCGCTGCAGGTCGACAGCATGCCGGCCGGTGCCAGCGAGTTCCTGGCGCCGCCGCGCAGCATCAGCGTGTTCGAGTGTCAGACGGCGCGCGCATAGTCGCCACTCGCCACTTCGGATTGCGCGCGGACTGACGCGTCCGCGCCTGCATTACGTCGCCAGCGCTTGCCGCTGGCGACGCGCGATGCTGGCATCTGCACGCTCCCTACGACGCGACGCATTGCATTGGTCTACATGGCCTTTGGCACAGTGCTCGATGGCGCATGCTCGCTAGGCTGAATGCCCGCTTCCTTCCAGGCCAGGCATGCAGCACTCCGCGCAAGGCGACATCCACGCCACGTCCAACACCTCCTTCATGCGTCACCCGCTGCTGCGCATCGCGCTCAGCGCCGCGATCCTTGCGCTGGCGTTCTATGCGTGGCTCCCGTTTCCGTGGCGCATGCCCGTGGTCGGCCTGCTCGGTCTCTCCTTGGTGTGGATCGAAACGCGCTCCTCCCTCGCGTGCGGCGTGGCGCGCCCTCGCCTGGCGTCCGTGATCGGCTGGACCGCGCTGCTGGTGCTGTTGACCGTGGGCTTCATCACGCCGGTACTGCAACCGCTGATCGACACCATCACCGGGCACAAGACCGACTACAGCGCCTACGGCGCTCTGAAGGGCAACGTCGATGCCACGCTTCATCTGATCGGCGCAGCGTGGCTGAGCGCGGCGCTCGGCGAAGAACTGGTGTTCCGCGCCTTCCTCATGCACCAGCTCGATGCGCTGCTGGGCCGTCTGCGCGGCGGCCGCTGGATCGCCGCGCTGGCCGGTGGCGTAGTGTTCGGCCTGATGCACGCCGCGCAAGGCGCGTCCGGCATCCTGCTGACCGGCGTGGTCGGCACGATGTTCGGATATGCCTATCTGCGCTCCAGACGCAACCTGTGGGCGATGATCCTCGCGCATGGCCTGATCGACACCTGGGGCGTGACCACCCTCTATCTGGGCTGGTACTGAGCGCGTAACGCGGTCGAGCGCCGCAACTCGGTGCCCCCCTTGCAGACCACGCCGTCGCTGCCAGCAGACAGATGAAAGGACATGTCGCCGTGCTCGTGTTCCCGCGTCAACAGTACCGAGCACGGCAGCCCGACAGGGCACCGTGACGTGCGTGATCGTCGCTACACGCATCGGCATACAACCCGTCCGCTACCTAAATGATGGAGAGCACGCCCGCTCAATTTTCACTTACACGCCACCGGCCCGCGCGCAGTTTGGCGATGCCCACTTGAGGGCATCCCTACTGCGGAGTCAACGATGGACAAGAATCGCACCGAAGGCGCCAAGAACCAGATCAAGGGCACCATCAAGGAAGTCGCCGGCAAGGTCACCGGCAACAAGCTGAAGGAAGTCGAAGGCAAGATGCAGAAGAACGCCGGCAAGGTACAGAGTGAAGTGGGCAAGGCGCGCGACCACGCGCGCGGCTGAGTTCCAGATTCTCGTGCTCCCCTGCCGCCAATGGCCGGGGAGTTTTTGCGAGCGACCTGCACCTCGCCGACTCGCTGTCGATTCGCCTGATGCGCAGCTCAACGGGGTGCACACAGGCCTCCGCAATGACCGACGGGTGGACTGGAGTAGCGAGACGCAGTACAGCGTTCAACAAGCTGCCACGGCACCAGTCCTCGACAGCAAGGCGATCGAACACGGCACATCGAGGAGCGGTTTGCCGACAGCGCTGCCAGGCGCATCCCAAACGACCCGATGCGCTGCGCACCGTGGACTCGGATCGACCCGCAAACAGTCAATTACACGCCCGATCAGATCGACGCCGAACTGTTGCGAAGGCACCACCCTGACGTCGCTTGGTGCATGCCAGTCCGGAAGCGCTGGCGCCACCCCATGCATCCCACCATACTGAGGCTCACGTCGCGCCTGCATCGGGACAAACTCGTCGATGCGCAACGCACTGTGTGATCTGACAGCCCGCGGATGTGTACAGTCTCCGGACCACGAACACGCCCCTGATGTTTCCGCCCCCACTCAAATCATTGATGCACACGATTACCTCCCACAGAAGAGCAGCGCTCTTGCTTTTCCTGCTGCTTCCTGCCGCCCAGGCGGATATGACTGCTGCGGCAGCAGCTCGCGCAGCACCTGTAGAAATGACCGAAAGCGACTTCGCCGTAGCCATCAACAACCACTCTTTCGCCCTGGGTGAACGCTGGAGCGAGCAAACCAGGACGCAGGCAGGCACCCAGATCAGCGAGAGTTTTGTAGGAGACGTGCCCGCCGGGGAGACAAGCTACAAGTACTACCAGCATCGCTATGCCGGGTTTGACATCTATACGGCAAACCTATCCTGGCAAAAAGAGCAACGCGACATCGACAGCTACGTCATTGCGCAGATCACCATCAACGTACCCGCGATCAGAACGGCCAGAGGCGTCGCGATCGGCGACACGCAGAATGTGCTGATCGACACCTATGGCCAAGGCACGACGGATGACAGCGATGGCCAGCACTGGCGCTCCTATGAGACCAGGAACAAGCGCCTCTCGTTTCAGCTTGAACATGGAAGAATCATCCACATCATGATGACCCTCGACACGGACAGCTGAAGAAAGCGCCCTGCACAACGCCGCCAACGCCATTTCCGGCGTTAGGCGGCCGCCACCGGCGTTCGCCCGGAACAGAAACGCAGCCAAACGCGTTTGTTGCCGAAGAACACCAGCCTACCCTGCCTTTCTTGTTGGCAGATCCAGACTCGGCGGGCCGCTGCGCGCCGAGCCTGTCAGGCTGCTTGGCTACGCCTTGCGAGCACGGCGCAGAAAGTATCCCGCTCCAAGCAAGGAGATCAGTCCGATCATGGCACCAATCTGGCCATTCTTGCGCCGCGCATGGAGCGCCTGCTCAGGCGTGACGACCACGTCATCGCCCAAGCGCAGTCCCCAGATGGATCGCTTGCTGTCCGCATCGTCGAAGGTGACGTGAACCGGCGATCCCACCTTGAGACGACCCCACACCGCATCGATGCCAGGCAGCACACTGGAGTACTCGAATGCATCGCCTCCGGTCGCAAGGGTGAAGTTGACGCTTTGAAGCCGTCCCTTTCGCTGCGTTGCGTCGACCTTTTCGACCGTCCCATCGGCTTCAGCCAAATGTGTCGGCACTGCCGCAGGCCTGCTGAAAAAAGTGACAGCGCTGGCGATCGTGACGCCAAGGCAAAGCAACGCGATGATGATGAAGCGGATCTTGTGTGACTGCATCTCGATACCAGAGCAAGAAGGAAACGTCGCGATCCAGCGACGACGCACATTTTTTCGTGACAGCGCATGGGAATCAATCGATGGATCGCCCATCCCCTGCAACTCAATGACACCGTAGGCGTCCTGCCTCCTGGCTCAAGCACTTCGATCCCAATGAGGCGTCGCGTCAACCTTTGCTGAGCGAAGCCTGCAACCGCGACACGCGACGGGCAGAAGATGAGTAGCCCCACTGCGTCGCTGGAAAGCGACATGAAGCAGCACTGCAGCACACACTTGCCACTGTCATCGCGCGTGTCCAGATGAACTCGGAAAGCAAACGCAGTGGCGCGACCTGACTTGCGACATCGTCAACAAGGGCACACCGCGGAGAGACGGCCGATCGATACCGGCAGAATGGCTGCCGCGCTGCCTGAAACAGGATTTGGCTCTACGCGATTGATGACATTGCGTGGCAGCGATCGCCCTCGCCTTCATCCTCCACGGCCCACGGCGGCTGCCCACGGGAAGCTTGAACGCAGCAACAGGCTCCAAGCTTCGTCATGCAACACGTCAAGGGCGCTACGCTCGTCACCGGCTCCTTGAGCACAGACATGCGCGATACCGTCTGCTCGAACTCCTGCAAGGCGCGTCAGCGCTCACGTGCCACCATGCTGACACGCGGAGGCAAGCATGACATCGCTGGAGCAGCACGACGCCGTTGCACATCACGTCGGTGCTGCACTGAAGACTTTGCGCCCGAACTGTTTCTACAGGTCAGCAGGAACGCGCAAACGAACGTAGTAGCGGCCGGTCTCGCCGCGCGTGAGGTAATGCGCGACTCGCATGGAAGTGTCCAGCGAGTGTCCAAGATGGCTGAAAAGAAAAACGCCCACAAATCGTTGATTTGCGGGCGTTTCCTTGACACTGGCGGAGTGAGAGGGATTCGAACCCTCGATAGAGCTTTTGACCCTATACTCCCTTAGCAGGGGAGCCCCTTCAGCCACTCGGGCATCACTCCGGATTTCTGCGCTGCGGATATTCCGCGACCGGGCGCGAAGAATACCGGGTTGTGGGGTCTCAGGTAAACCCTTTCGACGCATCAATCGGCAGATTGGTCGCCGTGACCGCCGCCGTGGGAGTTCGGCTCGTCGCCGCGCTGGATGCGCTGGTAGATCTCTTCGCGATGCACCGCCACGTCCTTCGGCGCGGTGATGCCGATACGCACTTGATTGCCCTTGACCCCAAGCACCGTCACGGTGACCGAATCGCCGATCATCAAGGTTTCGCCTACCCGGCGAGTCAGGATCAACATTTTTAGAATTCTCCAGGGAACCGGTGGGTCTCACCGGCACGGCGCCCGCGCTGCGGCACGCCCCATAATGAAAGTGAAAAGAGGAGTGATGTTACGGGAAGCCGCGCCCTGCCAGCAAGGCGCGGCGTTCGGATGTTCAGGGGAGATGTTGCTTGACCCAGGCGGGGACGCCGGCGAGTGCAGGGGCAAGGGCGGGCCCGTCCTCGCCACCACCCTGGGCGAGGTCCGGGCGGCCGCCGCCCTTGCCCGAGATCTGACCGGCGATATGGCTCAACAGTTCCCCGGCCTTGACCCGTCCCATTGGGCTGCCGTTCACGCCGGCGACCAGGGCGACCTTGCCCTCGCTGGCGCCGGCCAGGACGATCACGCTATCGCCCAGCTGCTGCTTCAGACGGTCCATCGCCTCGCGCAGGGCCTTGGCATCGAAGCCTTCCAGTCGCACGGCGAGGACCTTCACACCGGCCACGTCGATCGCCGAGCCGGCCAGGTCGGCCGTGGCGCCGGACGCCAGCTTGGCCTTCAGCGCCTCCAGCTCCCGCTCCAGGCGCTTGTAGCGGTCGCCGAGCTGACGGATCTTGTCGACCACGTCATGGCTGTTGCCGCCGACCAGGTCGGCCGCCTCGCGCAGCCGGGCCTCCTCGGCCGCCACATAGTCCAGCGCGCCCTGCCCGGTCACCGCCTCGATGCGGCGCACGCCGGCAGAGACGCCGCCTTCGCTGGTGATCTTGAACAGGCCGATGTCGCCGGTCCGGCCGACGTGCGTGCCGCCGCACAGTTCGGTGGAGTAGTCGCCCATCTTCAGCACGCGCACGCGCTCGCCATACTTTTCGCCGAACAGCGCCATCGCGCCGAAGTCCAGCGCTTCCTGCATGCCCATCTGGTGCACTTCGGCCGCGTTGTTGGCGCGGACCTGCTGGTTGACCTTGCGCTCGATCAGCGCCAGTTCCTCGGCCCCGATCGGCTGGAAGTGCGAGAAGTCGAAGCGCAGCCGATCCGGCGCCACCAGCGAGCCCTTCTGCTGGACGTGGGTGCCCAGTACCTCGCGCAGGGCCGCATGCAGCAGGTGCGTCGCCGAGTGATTGAGGATGGTGGCGCCGCGGCGCTCGGCATCGACCTCACCGGCGAGCACGTCGCCGAGCTTCAGGCTGCCTTCTTCCAGGGTGCCGACGTGGCCATGGAACTGGCCGGCGAACTTCTGCGTGTCGGTGACCGTCACCCGGATGCCGGCGGCAGTGAGTGTGCCGAGATCGCCCACCTGGCCGCCGGATTCGGCATAGAACGGGGTCTTGTCGGTCAGTACGATCACCGCGTCGCCGGCCTGGGCCGACTGGACCGGACGACCGTCCTTGAGCAGGGCGACCACGCGCAGGCCGTCGGCCTGCAGGCTGTCGTACCCCAGGAACACGGTCGGGGCCAGCGTCGCCACCAGGTCCGCCGGCAGCTGCACGCCGCCGCCGAACTTGCCGGCTTCGCGCGCGCGCCGGCGCTGCTCGTCCATCGCCGTCTCGAAGCCCTGCTCGTCCACGCGTAGATCGCGCTCGCGGGCGATGTCCTGGGTCAGGTCCAGCGGGAAGCCGTAGGTGTCGTACAGGCGGAAGGCATCCTCGCCGGCGATCATCCCGCCCTGCGCCTTGGCGGCGACGTCCTCGAAGATCTTCATGCCGGCATCGAGGGTTTCGGCGAAGCGCTCTTCCTCGGCCTGCAGGGCGCGCAGCACGGTGTCCTGGGCGGCGGCCAGCTCCGGATAGGCCTCGCCCATCAGCTCCACCAGGGTCGGCACCAGCCTGCTGAAGAACGGCTGGCGCACGCCGAGCATCCAGCCATGGCGCAGGGCGCGGCGAATGATCCGGCGCAGCACGTAGCCGCGGCCTTCGTTGGACGGCAGCACGCCGTCGACGATCAGGAACGCGCAGGCACGGATGTGGTCGGCGATCACGCGCAGCGACTTGTTCTCCAGGTCGGCGGTACCGGTCAGCTCGGAGGCCTTGCGGATCAGCGTCTGGAACAGGTCGATCTCGTAGTTGGTGTGCACGTGCTGCAGGATCGCGGCCAAGCGCTCCAGGCCCATGCCGGTGTCCACGCAGGGGGCCGGCAGCGGCACCAGGGTGCCGTCGGGCTGACGATCGAACTGCATGAACACCAGGTTCCAGATCTCGATGAAACGGTCACCATCCTCGTCGGGCGACCCAGGCGGACCACCGGCGATGTGCGCGCCGTGGTCGTAGAAGATCTCGGTGCACGGGCCGCAGGGGCCGGTATCGGCCATCTGCCAGAAGTTGTCCGACGCGTAGGGCGCGCCCTTGTTGTCGCCGATGCGCACGATGCGCTCGGCGGGCACGCCGATCATGTCGCGCCACAAGGCGTAGGCCTCGTCGTCGGTGTGGTAGACGGTGACCAGCAGGCGCTCGGCCGGCAGCTTCCAGACCTGGGTCAGCAGCTCCCAGGCCCAGGCGATGGCATCCTTCTTGAAGTAGTCGCCGAACGACCAGTTGCCGAGCATCTCGAAGAAGGTGTGATGGCGGGCGGTGTAGCCGACCGAATCCAGGTCGTTGTGCTTGCCGCCGGCGCGCAGGCAGCGCTGCACGTCCGCCGCGCGCACGTAGCTGCGCTTCTCGGCGCCCAGGAACACGTCCTTGAACTGCACCATGCCGGAATTGGTGAACAGCAGCGTCGGATCGTTGCCGGGCACCAGCGGTGCGGACGGCACGATGGTATGGCCCTTGCCCTTGAAGAAGTCGAGGAAGTCGCTGCGGATCTGGGAGGTGGAGAATTTGGCGGGTGCGTTCATGGGCTGGCTATAGACGAGCGGACGGGCGTCCTGGCGCTCCCTCGTAGATGAGGGCGCCACGGAAACCGGACAAGACAACTCGCCAAGGGTAGCAGGCCCGGCCCGCTCAGTCCTCCGCAGCGTCGCGCACCGCGGCGCGGATGCTGTCCCCATCGAAACCGCGCCGCGCCAGCAGATCGGCGGCCTTGCGCTGCTGCGGCAGGTCCATCGCCCCGGCAGTACCGAAGCGGCGCCGGACCAGATCGCGCGCGTTTTCGGTCCAGTCGCCCTCGAAGGCACCCATCGCGGTGGCGATGGCCTCACTGTCCAGGCCGTGGGTCCCAAGCTCGGCACGGATATGCAGCGGGCCATATCCTGCTCCGGCGCGGCTGCGCACCAGCAGTTCGGCAAAGCGCCCGTCGTCCTGCCAGCCCTCGCCGCTCAGGCGTTCCACTGCCTCCGCGGCGGCGTCGGCTTCCACGCCACGCGCACGCAGCTTGCGGGTCAGCTCCTTGCGCGAATGCTCGCGCCGCACCAGCAGACCCAGCGCCTTCTGCAGCGGCGTCTGTTCCGGTTGCCGGCGACGCCGACGTGGTGCTTCTTGTGCCTGTTCGTCGCTCATGGGCGATACCACCCCATTCAAAATGCGCCGTCCCTGGCGCGCGCCCTCCTGGCTTGCTCAAGACTGCCGAGGGAGACGAGCGGCACTGACTCCACCGCTCCCCCGGCAGAAAACCATTACGCGTCGTCGTCTTCCGCCTCGGCCTCGCTCGGGGCGATTTCCGTGGGCTGGAACTTCTCGCGCAGCTCGCTTTCCAGCTTGGCCGCGACCTGCGGGTTGTCGCGCAGGTAACCGCGGGCGTTGTCCTTGCCCTGGCCGATGCGCTCGCTGCCGTAGCTGTACCAGGCACCGGCCTTCTCGACCAACTTGGCTTCCACGCCCATGTCGATCAGTTCGCCCTCGCGGCTGATGCCCTCGCCGTAGAGGATTTCGGTGACGACCTGCTTGAACGGCGGCGCCAGCTTGTTCTTGACGACCTTGATCTTGGTCTGGTTGCCGATGATCTCGTCGCCCTTCTTGATCGCGCCGATGCGGCGGATGTCCAGGCGCACCGAGGCGTAGAACTTCAGCGCGTTGCCACCGGTGGTGGTTTCCGGGCTCTGGCCAGGCATCATCACGCCGATCTTCATGCGCAACTGGTTGATGAACACCACCAGGGTGTTGGAGCGCTTGATGTTGCCGGTGAGCTTGCGCAGCGCCTGGCTCATCAGGCGCGCCTGCAGGCCCGGCAACTGGTCGCCCATCTCGCCTTCGATTTCGGCCTTGGGAGTCAGCGCGGCGACCGAGTCGACCACCACGATGTCCACCGAGCCCGAGCGCACCAGCATGTCGGCGATTTCCAGCGCCTGCTCGCCGGTGTCCGGCTGCGACAGCAGCAGCTCGTCGACGTTGACGCCCAGCTTGGCGGCGTAGATCGGGTCCAGCGCGTGCTCGGCGTCGATGAACGCGGCGGTGCCGCCGTTCTTCTGGCACTGCGCGATGGCCTGCAGGGTCAGGGTGGTCTTGCCCGAGGATTCCGGACCGTAGATCTCGACTACGCGGCCCTTCGGCAGGCCGCCGATGCCCAGCGCGATGTCCAGCATCAGCGAGCCGGTCGGGATCACTTCCACCGCTTCGATGACGCGATCGCCCATCCGCATCACTGAGCCCTTGCCGAACTGCTTCTCGATCTGGCTCAGGGCGGCGGCGAGCGCGCGCTTCTTGTTCTCGTCCATTGTGGTGTCCTTGGAAGGTGAGGAGGATTTGCGGAGTGAGGTCAATGTAAGGGCCTGGTATCGCACGGACTGAGACAGTGCGTGGCGAGATGAAAATAATTCGTCCGGACCGGGCGACGGCAGCGGCGAATGGCGATATCCGGGGTCGGAAAAGTCCGGCCGGCGCTGTAGTGCATGCCCTGCTCCACGCGCGGCATCAGCGGTTGGGGCGCAGCAGGCCGCAGTACAGGCCTTCGATGGCGAACTCCTGGTCCGGCAGCACCTCGATCGGTGCGTAGTCCGGGTTGCGCGGGAGCAGGCGGATGCGGTCCTTACCGATCTTGAGCAGCTTGACCGTGATCTCCTCGTCGATGCGCGCCACCACGATCTGCCCGGAGCGGGCATCGCGGGTGCGGTGCACGCCGATCAGGTCGCCGTCGAAGATGCCTTCGTCGCGCATGGAGTCGCCCTGCACCTTCAGCAGGTAGTCCGGTGCCGGCGAGAAGAACACCCTGTCCAGCACCACGAAGTCGTCGGAGCCGATGTCCGCGCCGATCGGCAGGCCGGCGGCGACACGTCCGAGTACTGGCAGGCGCAGCACGTCGGCGCTGTCCACCTGCGGCGCGGGGGCCGGAGCGGCCGCCCCACCCAGCAGGCGGATGCCGCGCGCCTGCCCGGGCACCCGGCGGATCGCGCCGGCCTGTTCGAGCGCTTCCAGGTGGTACTGGGCCGCGCGCACGCCTTTGAAGCCGAAGGCACGGGCAATCTCGGTCTGCGACGGCGGCACGCCGTCGTGTTCGATGCGCTCGGCGATCAGGTCGAGGATCGCCTGCTGGGTTTCGGTCAGGTCCATGGTTAGTAGTAATACTACTAAATTAGCTGACGAGCAACTGGCGCGTTGGTCTGGAGTGCCGGCGCGCTTCGCTGCCGCCAGTGATGGATGCTCCGCGCGACCGCCCGCAATGCCGTCGTCGGCAGGCGCGAGGCTTCTGAGCCTGGCGGCCTTTTTGGACCCCGCACAGCGTCAGTGCGATGTGTACCGGGGGATTCGAGTGCATCGCGTCGGGGCTGAAGCCCCTCCCACAAGGGATCGCGTGCGCGCCGACACGCCTGTGAAGCGGGGCGCTGCCTGCGGACCAGCCGCCTCAGCTTCCGGCGAACCGTGCTCGAGAGCATGCGCCGCGCTCAGCGCCCGCTGCGCCAGATCGAGAACAGGATCCACACCCCCGACAGCGCCGCGCCGACGAAGCCGCAGACGCCGATCGCCAGCAGCCAGCGGCTGGAAATGCCGCCGACGCTGTTCATCACGATCGACGAGCCGATGATCAGCGCGGCGGTGACGATGCCCATGGTCAGGCGGTTGGCGGCGCGGTTGACCTGGTCGCCGAAGCCCTTCAGCGAGCCGGTCTCCACGTTCAACTGCAGGCGCCCGCGCCGCGCCGCCTGCAGCAGCCGGCGCGTGTCGCGCGGCAGGTCGCCGAGCAGTTCCAGCGCGCCCAGCACGGTGCGGCGGCCGCGCCTGGCCATCGCCCGCGGCGCGAACCGCTGCAGCATCACCCGCTCCAGGTACGGGGCGGCGGCGCCGGCCATGTCGAAATCCGGATCGAGCTGGCGCCCGACCCCTTCCAGGGTCAGGAAGGTCTTGATCATCAGCGCCAGGTCGGCCGGCAGCGCCAGCGCGTGCTGGCGCAGCAGCGCGGTGACGTCGCCGAGCATCGCGCCGACTCGCAGGTCCTTCAGCGGCACGCCGCGGTACTGGTCGACGAAGGCGGCGATCTCCAGTTGCAGGCGCGCTTCGTCGACCTCGACTTCGCCGTCGGTCCACTCCAGCAGGATGTCGGCGACCGCCTCGGCGTCCTGGGTGACCAGCCCGTGCAGCAGTTGCACCACCTGGTAGCGGCGCTGTTCGGAGATGCGCCCGACCATGCCGAAGTCGATCACCGCGATGCGCTCGCCGGGCAGGTAGAAGATGTTGCCCGGATGCGGATCTGCGTGGAAACAGCCGTCCTCCAGCACCATCTTCAGCACGATGTCGGCGCCGGTGCGCGCCAGTTGGCGACGGTCCAGGCCGGCGGCGTCGACCGCTGCCAGGTCGCGGCCGCCGATGCCGTCGACGAAGTCCTGCACATTGAGCGTTTCGCAGGTCCACTGCCAGTGCACCCGCGGGATCACGATCTCGTCGTGCCCCTGGAAGTTGGCGGCGATGCGCTCGGCATTACGGCATTCGCCGGCGAAATCCAGCTCGCGGCGCAGCGACAGGGTGAACTGGTGCACCACCGCGGCCGGGTGATAGCGCTTCAGGTCCGGCGCACGCGCTTCGACGATCTCCGCCAGCCGCGCCAGCAATCGCAGGTCGGCCTCGATCACCTCGCGGATGCCGGGGCGGCGCACCTTGATCACCACGGCGGTGCCGTCGTGCAGCCGGGCGCGATGGGTCTGCGCCAGCGAGGCGGCGGCCAGCGGGGTTTCCTCGACCTCGGCGAAGATCGCCGTCGGCGCCTCGCCGAGCGCCTCGATCAGCTGCGGCAGGATCTGCGGGTAGTCCAGCGCCGGCGCGGCGTTCTGCAGTTCGCCCAGTTCGTCGATCCACTCAGGCGGCAGCAGGTCCACGCGCGTGGCCAGCACCTGGCCCAGCTTGACGAAGGTCGGGCCGAGGTCCTGCAGGGCGCGCCGCACCCGCTGCGGGGCCGACATGCGCAGCATCTCCTCGGCGTTGTGCCAGTGCAGCAGGCGCCCGGCGCGCTCCAGCACGTCGGCCATGCCGATGCGCCGGACCACGTCGCCGAACCCGTAGCGGATCAGCACCGAGGCGATTTCCTGCAGGCGTCCCAGGTCGCGGACGGTGCTCAACGCCTCCCACATCGCGCTCATCCTCGGGGCGGGCGCGCGGCCACGATCACAGCAACGCGTCCAGGCCGCGCAGGGCCGCCGCCACGGTCTGCCGGCGCACCGCGTCGCGGTCGCCCGGGAACTGGAACAATTGCGCGCTGGCATAGCCGCCGCGGCGCTTCCAGCCCAGCCAGACGCTGCCGACCGGCTTGTCCGCGGAGCCGCCGCCCGGCCCGGCGATGCCGGTCACCGCGACCGCGACGCTGGCGCCGGAATTGACCAGCGCGCCGGACACCATTTCGATCACCGTCTCGCGACTGACCGCGCCGTGGTGCTCCAGCGTCTGCGGGCGCACGCCCAGCAGCGCCTGCTTGGCCTCGTAACTGTAGGCGACGATGCCGCAGTCGAACCAGGCCGAGGACCCGGCGACGTCGGTCATCACCTTGGCGATCCAGCCGCCGCTGCAGCTTTCGGCGGTGACCAGGCGCTCGCGCGCGGTGCGCAAGCGATCGCTGAGGGCGGTGGCCTGTTGCAGCAGATCCGAATCGGTGGGAAGCGTCATGGCACAGCTCGGGAAACCAGTGCGCTTTGTAGCCCAATTCGCCGTGGCTGTCGCGCCTGCGCGTGCCGGCGGATGGCCGGCCGTCAGCCAACGCGGCGCATGGGCCGCGACCACGCCGGCCCGCCCATCGGCGTCGAGCGTGCCGACGCCAGCGTCGACGCGGCACTCAGCGCTGCTGCCACTCCTCCTGCTCGCGCGGCGGCAGCAGCGCGCGGATCGGCGCGCCGTCGGCCGCGGCGGCCAGGCGCTCGGCCTCGGTGATCGGGATGTCCACCTGCAGCAGCCAGCCGTCCTCGTCGGCCTGCTCGCTGCGGATCACCTGCAACTGGTGCAATTGCGAGCGCAGGCGTCCGGCGCTCGGCGGCAGGCGCAGGCTGCCCTGCACGTGGCGCAGGCCCAGGCGCTGGCCGAGCACGTGCTGCAGCAGGTCCAGGCCGCGCCCGTCGCGCGCGGAGATCCACACCCGCTCGCGCCGCGCGGTGTCCGGCACGCCGTCCTGCGCATCGTGACGCACCTCGGCGCCCTCGATGCGGTCGATCTTGTTGAACACCAGCAACTGCGGCAGTTCGCCGGCGCCGACCGCGTGCAGCACCTCGTCGACCTGGGCGATGCGCTCCTCGCGCAGCGGATCGGCGGCGTCGACCACGTGCAGCAGCAGATCTGCCTCGCGCGCCTCGGACAGGGTCGAGCGGAACGCCGCAACCAGCTCGTGCGGCAGGTTGCGCACGAAGCCGACGGTATCGGCCAGCATCGCGTTGCCGCCGGGCAGCGCGATGCGCCGCACGGTCGGGTCCAGGGTCGCGAACAACTGGTCGGCGGCGTAGGCTTCGGCGCCGGTCAGCGCGTTGAACAGGGTCGACTTGCCGGCGTTGGTGTAGCCCACCACCGCGATCCGCGGCAGCTCGCTGCGCACCCGCGCGCGGCGCATCTGGGTGTGCTGCACCTCGACCTTCTCCAGCCGCTTCTGCAACTGCTCCACCCGCTTCTGCAGCAGGCGGCGATCGGTTTCCAGCTGGGTTTCGCCGGGGCCGCGCAGGCCGATCGAACCGCCGCGCTGGCGCTCCAGGTGGGTCCAGCCGCGCACCAGCCGGGTGGCCATGTGCCGCAACTGGGCCAGTTCGACCTGCAGCTTGCCTTCGTGGCTGCGCGCGCGCTGGGCGAAGATGTCCAGGATCAATCCGGTGCGGTCGATCACGCGCCGCTCCAGGTATTTCTCCAGGTTGCGCTCCTGGCCGGGGCTGAGCGCGTGGTTGACCAGGACCAGGTCGGCACCGCTGGCGTCGGCGGCGGCCTTGACCTCTTCCAGCTTGCCGCTGCCGATCAGTGTCGCCGGACTCGGCTTGTCGATGCGCGCAGTCACGGTGGCGGCGATGCTGGCACCGGCCGAGCGCGCCAGGTCGGCGAACTCCTCCAGCACATCGTCTTCCAACGGACCGCCCGCGTAGGGCTGGATCAGCAGTGCATGTTCGCCGCGGCGGGACCGATCAAACACCCGCGGCTCCGCACTTCGTTACGGTACTACTCGACTTCATCATCACCCGCACTGCCACCTTCGTTCTGCTGCACATAGCCGCCGCCCGGTCCCACGCGCACGTTGCGCGCCGGCACCACGGTGGAAATGGCGTGTTTGTAGACCATCTGGCTGACGGTATTGCGCAGCAGGACCACGAACTGATCGAACGACTCGATCGTGCCCTGCAGCTTGATGCCGTTGACCAGATACACCGAGACAGGGACCCGTTCGCGACGCAACGCGTTGAGGAAAGGATCCTGCAAGGATTGCCCCTTGGACATGCTTCACTCCCAAATTATTGTTTTTATTGTCCGGGACGGCACTGCAGCTCCCCTGCCGTGGTCCGGAACGTCGATGTTACACAACCGCGGGCGCCAGCACAGCGCGGCGGCGCCCGATCAGCCGAGGAAGGCGTCCAGGGCCGCCTGCAGGCGCCCGGCGTCGCGCGCCGGGTCGAACCAGCGGGCATCCTGCTCGCCGCGCAGCCAGGTGAGCTGGCGCTTGGCCAACTGCCGGGTGGCGGCGATGGCGCGGACGCGGAAGTCCGCCGCATCGCCGACGCCGTCCAGGTACTCCCAGGCCTGGCGGTAGCCGACCGCGCGCACCGCCGGCAGCGCCAGCGGCTGCGCCACCGCCTGCATCCCGGGCAGCGCACGCAAGGCGCGCACTTCGTCGAGGAAGCCCTGCCCCAGCATCGCGTCGAAGCGGGCCTCGATGCGCCCGTGCAGCACGCTGCGCTCGGTCGGCGCCAGTACCAGCTTCAGCACCCGCAGCGGCAGCCGCGGCGGACCCGGATCCGCCTGCCAGGCACTGATCGGCCGGCCGCTGAGCCGGTACACCTCCAGCGCACGCTGGATGCGCTGCGCGTCGCCTGGACGGATGCGCTGCGCGGCCGACGGATCGATCCACTGCAGTTCCGCGTGCAATGCCGCCCAACCCTCGGCATGCGCCTGCGCGGTGAGCGCCGCGCGCAGTTGCGGGTCGGCCGCCGGCATCGGCGCCAACCCTTCCAGCAGCGCCTGGAAGTACAGGCCGGTGCCGCCGGCCAGGATCGGCAGGCGGCCGCGGGCCACGATCGCCTCCAGCGCGGCGCGCGCGTCGGCGGCGAATTCGGCCGCCGAATACGTCTGCCAGGGATCGCGCAGGTCCAGCAGATGGTGCGGCACCCGCCCGCGCTCGGCGGCATCGGGCTTGGCCGCGCCGATGTCCAGGCCACGGTAGACCAGCGCCGAATCGACGCTGACGATCTCGCCGCCGCAGCGTTCGGCCAGGGCGATCGCCGCGGCGGTCTTGCCCGAGGCGGTCGGGCCCATCAGTGCGATCGCGCGCGGGCGCCGGTCGGCCGCCATCAGTCCTCGTCCGGCCAGCGGATCGTCGCCGCGGCCGACGCTGTGGCGGCGCGCGGCAACGGCACGGCCTGCAGCGCCTGCCAGACCTTCAGCGCGTCGACGGTGGCAGCGACGTCGTGCACGCGCAGCAGCGCGGCACCGCGCTGTGCAGCCAGCAGATGCGCGGCGACCGAGCCGGCCACCCGCTGCTCCGGCACCTCGCGCCCGGTCAGCTCGCCGATGCTGCGCTTGCGCGACAAGCCGGCCAGCACCGGCACGCCCAGCTCGACCAGCCGCGCCAACTGGGCCAGCAACTGCAGGTTGTCGGCGGTGCTCTTGCCGAAGCCGAAGCCCGGGTCGACCAGGATGCGTCGCTTGTCGATGCCGGCCATCTCCGCAGCGAAGATGCGCTCGGCCAGGAACCGGTGCACCTCGCCGACCACGTCGTCGTAGCCGGGCGCGCTGCCGGCGGCATAGGCGTCGGCGGGCATGTGCATCAGCACCACCGGCACCCCCAGTTCCGCGGCAGCGTCCAGCGCGCCGGGCTGGCGCAGGGCCTGCACGTCGTTGATCATGCCGGCGCCCGCCACGACCGCGGCGCGCATCACCTCCGGCTTGAAGGTGTCCACGCTCAGCGGCAGCGCGGTCTGCGCAGCCAGCCGCTCGATCACCGGAATCACCCGCCGCAGTTCTTCTTCCACCGGCACCGGCATCGCGCCCGGACGGGTCGACTCGCCGCCGATGTCCAGCACGTCGGCGCCCTCCTCGGCCAGACGCAGGCCGTGCGCCACCGCCGCGTCCACGCTGGCGTGCGCGCCCCCGTCGGAGAACGAATCCGGGGTGACATTGACGATGCCCATCACCCGCGGGCGATCGAGCAGCAGCCGGTGGGCGCCGCACTGCAGGCTGGGCGAGGTGTCGAACATCGGTGAGTCTCCTGGTAGTGGCCGTGGCCGGCGGCGGAATGGCGCTGCGCAGCGCCATGCGGCATCCGCGACACACGCATGGCGGCAGCGGCGTGCGCGACGTTTCCGCCGCAAACCGCATCGACGCGGCAGCCAGCGCAGTGCCATTGTCGCCCACGCGCACGCAGGCGGCGAGTCGACATCGGACGATGCGACCGGCCCCGCACCGCCGCCAACAAAAAAGCCAGGGATCGCTCCCTGGCTTTTCGACGCTTGAAGGGCGCTCCTGCGCTTACACCTGCTCGGCAGGCCCGGCGATCGGCGGCAGCGGACGCGAATTGCCCTTGTCGTTGTTGCCGCCGTCCTTGCCGGACTTGTTCCAGCCCATCGGCGGCGGCGGATCGCGACCTTCCATGATCGCCTCGATCTGCGGCGCGTCGATGGTCTCGTACTGCAGCAGCAGCTGCGACATGGTGTGCAGCTTGTCCAGATTCTCGGTGAGGATCTGCGTGGTCTTCGCATACGCCTTGTCGAGGATCGACCGCACCACTTCGTCGATGCGCCGCGCGGTGTCGTCGGAGACGCTCTTGTGCTGGGTCACCGAACGGCCCAGGAACACTTCATCGTCCTCCTCGCCGTAGGCGATTGGCCCCAGCTCGTCGGACAGGCCCCACTTGGTGACCATGTTGCGCGCCATCTTGGTCGCGCGCTCGATGTCGTTGGACGCGCCGGTGGTGACCTTGTCGGTACCGAAGATCAGTTCCTCGGCCACGCGGCCGCCGTACAGCGAGCACAACTGCGACTCGATCGCCACACGGTTCATCGAGTACTTGTCGCCTTCCGGCAGATACATGGTCACGCCCAGCGCGCGGCCGCGCGGGATGATCGTGACCTTGTAGACCGGGTCGTGCTCGGGCACCAGGCGGCCGACGATGGCGTGGCCGGCTTCGTGGTAGGCGGTGAGCGTCTTCTCGTCCTCGCTCATGGCCATCGAACGACGCTCGGCGCCCATCAGGATCTTGTCGCGGGCACGGTCGAAATGATCCATGCGCACTTCCTTGACCGACTCGCGCGCGGCGAACAGGGCCGCCTCGTTGCACAGATTGGCCAGGTCGGCGCCGGAGAAGCCCGGCGTGCCGCGTGCGATCACCATCGGCTCGATGTCGTCGGCCAGCGGCAGCTTGCGCATGTGCACCTTGAGGATCTGCTCGCGGCCGCGCACGTCCGGCAGGCCCACCACCACCTGGCGGTCGAAGCGGCCCGGGCGCAGCAGCGCCGGATCCAGCACGTCCGGACGGTTGGTCGCGGCGATCACGATCACGCCCTCGCCGCCCTCGAAGCCGTCCATCTCCACCAGCAGCTGGTTGAGGGTCTGCTCGCGCTCGTCGTGACCGCCGCCCAGGCCGGCGCCGCGATGGCGGCCGACCGCATCGATTTCGTCGATGAAGATGATGCACGGCGCATGCTTCTTGGCCTGCTCGAACATGTCGCGCACGCGGCTGGCGCCGACGCCGACGAACATTTCCACGAAGTCCGAACCGGAGATGCTGAAGAACGGCACCTTGGCCTCGCCGGCGATGGCCTTGGCCAGCAGGGTCTTGCCCGTGCCCGGCGGGCCGACCATCAGCACGCCGCGCGGGATCTTGCCGCCGAGCTTGGTGAACTTGGTCGGATCGCGCAGGAAGTCGACCAGTTCGCCAACCTCTTCCTTGGCCTCGTCGCAGCCGGCGACGTCGGCGAAGGTGATCTTGATCTGGTCCTCGCCCTGCAGCTTGGCGCGCGACTTGCCGAAGGACATCGCGCCCTTGGCGCCACCGCCGCCACCCTGCATCTGGCGCATGATGAACAGCCAGAAGCCGATGATCAGGATGACCGGCAGGAAGTTCAGCACCAGCGACCAGAAGCCCGGACCGTTGTCCGGCTTCTGCCGGGTGATGTCCACGTTCTTGCTGTACAGCACATCGATCAGCTTGTTGTCGCTCGGGCCGTAGACCATGCCCTCGCTGCTGTCGGCGCGCTTGAAGCGAATCGCATTGACCGAGAGATTGGTGGCGTCGGTGAAATCGACCGACTTCACCCGCCCGGCATCCACGTCCTTGAGGAACTGGGAGTAGGTCACGTTATCGACGCTGGCGCCGCCGGCCAGACGCGGCGAGAAGCTGTTGAACACCACCATCAGCACGACGGCGACGACTACCCACAACAGCAGATTCTTGGTCAAGTCGTTCATCCTCATTGGCTCCGGTGTCCCTTCAACTCTGTCTCGATGCGTGGCATTGCGGATTCAGCCTTGCGTTCAGCTTACTTGATCTGGGCGCGCTTGCCCTGTCCGAGGGCGTAGACCTCCGGCGAGCGCTTGCGCGACGCGGCCGGCTTGCGGATGGTCACCTTCTCATAGCGGCGGCGCATGTCGCGGATGTAGTCGTCGAACCCCACGCCCTGGAACAGCTTGATCAGGAACGCGCCGTTCGGCTTCAGGTGGCTGTCGGCGAACGCCATCGCCAATTCCGCCAGATGCATCATCCGCGGCTGGTCGACCGCATCCATTCCGCTCTTATTGGGGGCCATATCCGACAGCACAAGGTCCACCGGGGTATCGCCCAGCATGGCCTCGAATTGCGATAGCACCGCGTCCTCCCTGAAGTCACCGTGAAGAAACTCCACGCCGGCCAGCGGCGGCATCTCCAGGATGTCCAGGGCCAGCACCCGACCGCGGTCGCCCATCGACTTGCGCACCTGCTGCGACCAGCCGCCCGGCGCGGCGCCGAGATCGACCACCACCATGTCCGGCTTGAGCAGCCTGTCGCGCTGCAGCAGTTCCTCCAGCTTGTAGGCGGCGCGCGAGCGCATGCCTTCGGCCTGGGCCTTCTTCACGAAGGGGTCGGCGAAATGTTCGCGGAGCCAGCGTTGGCTGCTTTTGCTGCGGGTGGCCATGGACGCACGGTCGGGAGGGGCGGCCATGATACCCTGATCGCCCTTGCCAACCCTGCTCCCACCTGCATGTCGATCAGCCTGACCTCGGCCCAGAACCGCTTCCTGCGCGGCCTGGCCCACGACCTCAAACCCCTGCTGCAGATCGGCAGCAAGGGCGTCACCCCGGCCTTCCTGGCCGAACTGGACGAGGTGCTGGAGCGCCACGAACTGGTCAAGGTGAAGGTCGGCGGCGACGACCGCGAGGCCCGCGACGCCGCCATCGGCAGCCTGGTGGAGCAGTCGCACAGCGTGCTGGTGCAGCGCATCGGCCATACCGCGATCCTGTATCGCCCGGCCAAGGAAGACCGGCAGATCGTGCTGCCGCGCGCCTGAGCGCGCTCCGGTGACCTCATGCAACTGACCCAGGACCTGCCCGACTACGCCTATGCCCTGCGCATGGCCGACGGCCGCCAGGCCAAGGTGAACGACCGGCTGTTGACCCGCAGTTTTGTCCTCGCGCCGGACACCCTGGTCGAGGACTGGCAGGCCCCGCCGGCCGGCGACCTGCAGCCGCAACATCTGCAGCCGCTGCTGGAGCTCAACCCGGCCCTGGTGATCCTCGGCACCGGCGAACGCCAGGTGTTTCCCGCCGCGGCGGTGATGGCGCTGTTCCTGACCCGCGGCATCGGCATCGAGGTGATGAACAATGCCGCTGCGGCGCGCACCTACAACGTGCTGGCCGCCGAAGGCCGGCGCGTGGCGGTGGGGTTTCTGCTCGAAGGCTGAGCCAGGCGTCGCGGGCCGGGCACTGCGACCTCCTGATCGTTGACCTGAGTGGCCTCAACCACGGCCTGGCCGCGCCGCGGACAACATGCGATCGAGGCAGAGAGGACGCCTGTCGTTCCTTTCGTCTCTTGCAGATCGCTGCGCGGCGTCTGCCGCGCGATGCGAGCACAGCGCGTCGGGGCTGAAGCCCCTCCCACAAAAGAATGCGTACACGGTGACACCGCGGGTGAGCCGGCGGCGCTT
>NZ_NMPP01000042.1:0-7952 GCF_009192885.1 Xanthomonas sp. LMG 12462
CCGTGCGATCTCCAGCCAGCACGCCGGCGGTATTGACGGCATCACGCTGGCTTACTCGGCTGCCGGCACTCGTGTCACCGATGCGCTGGGCGATGTCAACGATTACACGATGACCGAGGCGGGTGGTGCCTCGCCGAAGGTCGCCACCGTCGCCAGGACCGACGGCACGCTGCAGTACAGCTACAACGACCAGTCCAGCGACTTCCGCCGCCGGCTCAGCAGCGTCACCGATCGCCGTGGTATCCAGACTCAGCACAGCTACGCCGAAGCGACTGAGAACGGTGTTGCGGTGAACATCCACACCGTGCGCGAGGCGATCGGGCAACCGCAGGAGCGCACGACGACGACGCGGACGGCGGCTGGCAGCAATCGCCTGCTGTCGGTGCAGACCGGCGGGCGCACTGTGTCCTACAGCTATAACGATCGCCTGCAGCCGGTGCAGATGACGAGCAGCGACACGGCTTCAGGCAAGCAGCGCACTATCACCTACAGCTACTGCGAAGCGTCCGACGTAGCCGCGACCGACAGCACCTGCCCGATCCTGGGCCTGCCCAAATCGGTCGACGGCGCGCGCACCGACGTCAACGACATCACCAGCTTTACGTATTACCCCACCGACGACAGCACCTGCGCCACGTCCCCGACCACCTGTCCGCACCGCAAGGGCGACCTGTGGAAGGTGACCAACGCGCTTGGCCAGGTCACCGAGTACCTGGCCTACGACGGCGCCGGCCGCGTGCTGTCGGCGAAGGACGCCAATGGCGTGGTCACCGACTTTACCTATCACCCGCGCGGCTGGCTGACCGCCAGCAAGGTGCGCGGGTCCGACGACAGCAGCGAGAGCGATGACCGCATCACCGCGATCGACTATTGGCCGACCGGCCTGGTCAAGCAGGTGACGCAACCCGATGGCGCTTTCACCCGCTTCACCTACGACACGGCGCATCGGCTGACCGATATCGCCGACAACGCCGGCAACACGATCCACTACACCCTGGACAATGCCGGCAACCGGTCCAAGGAGGACACCAAGGACGCATCGGGTACGCTCAAGCGCACGCTTTCTCGGATCTACAACCAGCTCGGCCAATTGGCGACGCAGGCCACCGCACAAGGTGATCCGACCGACTTCGGCTACGATCCCAACGGCAACACCAAGACCGTCACCGACGCGCTCGGGCATGCCACCCAGAACGACTACGATCCGCTCAACCGCCTGGCGCGCACGCTGCAGGACGTGGGCGGCATTGCCGCCGAGAGCAAGTTCAGCTACGACGCGCTGGACAACCTGACCAAGGTCACCGACCCGAAGGGCCTGGACACCACCTACGCCTACAACGGCCTGGGCGACCTGACCAAGCTCACGAGCCCGGACACCGGCAGCACCACGTACACCTACGACAGCGCAGGCAACCGCGCCACGCAGACCGATGCGCGCAACATCAAGACCAGCTACGGCTATGACGCGCTGAACCGCCTGACCCAGGTCACCTATCCGACCACCAGCCTCAACGTCAGCTACACCTACGACGTCAGTCAGACGACCTGCGCCAGCGGCGAGACCTACGCGGTGGGCCGCCTGACCCGGATGCAGGACGGCAGCGGCAGCACCGATTACTGCTACGACCGCTTCGGCGATCTGGTGCGCAAGGTGCAGACCACCAACGGCAAGGTGTTCGTGGTCCGCTACGCGTACACCAAGGCCGGGCAGTTGAGCCGCCTGACTTACCCGGATGGGGCGGTGGTGGACTACGTGCGCAACGCCCAGGGCCAGACCACCGAGGTCGGCGTGACCCCACCCGGCGGCTCCCGTCAGGTGCTGCTGAACCAGGCCACCTACTATCCGTTCGGCCCGGTCGCTGGCTGGACCTACGGCAACGGCCGTCCGATGCAGCGCGTGCTGGACCAGGACTACCGCCCGCTGGCCGTCAACGACACCCGTAGCGATGGGCTGGCGGTGGGCTTCGCGTTTGATCCTGTCGGCAATCTCAGCGCGCTGACCGCACCAGGCAACACCGCACCGGTCATCAAACTGGACTACGACCCGCTGGGCCGGCTGACCGCGTTCAAGGACGGCCCGACCGATACGGTGATCGACGGCTATACCTACGACGCCACTGGCAACCGCCTCAGCGCCAAGGTCAACACCGCCACCCAGACCTACACCTATCCGACCACCAGCCATCGCCTGAGCAGCGTGGCCGGCACGGCACGCAGCTACGATGCGGCCGGTAACATCACGGCCATCGGCGGCACCGCCGTGCAGTACGTGTATGGCGCCAACGGCCGGCTCTCCCAGGTCAATCGCAATGGCGCCAAGGTGGCGAACTACGCCTACAACGGCCGCGGCGAGCAGGTGCGGCGGGTGGGCAAGACCAACGTCTACACGCTGTACGACGAGAGCGGTCACTGGATGGGCGACTACGACGCCAATGGCGCGGTCGTGCAACAAGCGATCTGGCTGGACGACCTACCGGTGGGCGTGCTGGCCAAGACCACGCTGCGCTACGTGCAACCCGACCACCTGGGCACGCCTCGTGCGGTGATCGACCCGGCCCGCGACGTAGCGATCTGGCGCTGGGACTTGAAGGGCGAAGCGTTCGGCACTACTGCCCCAGACCAGGATCCGGACAAGGATGGCACCGCTTTCGTGTTCGACATGCGGTTCCCAGGGCAGCGTTATGACGCGCTGAGTGGTCTCAACCAGAACTACTTCCGTGACTATGAGCCGGGTACGGGGCGCTATGTGCAGAGTGATCCGATTGGGTTAAGGGGTGGAATTTCTACGTATTCCTACGCGTTAGCAAATCCTCCGATTTCTGCGGATCCTTACGGGCTGGCAACAACCGTAGACGCCTGTGTTGCGCGCTACGGCCCAGTTGCGTGTGAGGTTGCTCCCAATGCAGGTAGGCGGCCCCCTGCTCCTCGCGGACTCGGCCCGACCGCAACGCAGATCTGGTGTGCAATATTTGATTGTGATCCAAACCAGTACTCAGATCGTGAGCGAGGTCTTCCTCCCGAGGATGTTAAACCTCCTGTCGAAGGCGAGTGTGAGGTTGGGCCAGCATCGCGTCCCTCTGAAAAAGAAAAGGGCGGTAAAAGTCTTTGGGATCCCAATGGCGGAGAGTGGCGATATTACCCTGGTGATAAGTGGCACAACCCACATTGGGATTATAATCCCCATAACAATCCCAACTCTCCATGGACCAATGTTCCTATTGGCAACCTTCCGCCTGTGAAGCCGCAATGATGCGAGTCGAATTTAGAGATAATTTCAAAGGTGGAGACGCACTTGTCATTATGGCAGGGGCGGAGGGTCTACTAAGCTTGGGTCATGCTATTTGTGCTTGGTCTAAACATCCAAAAGAAGTTTGTGTTTCTTCTTTGGTGAAAAATTATTCTGGTGTTGAAATATTTCTTTTAAGAGGTGGTGGCCCGGGGCTGGCTAGCGCTTACGAAACTCCTTCGGGAGTTTTTTGGGCGATTGGCAAAGATGCTGCTACTCGTTTTGGCGGGATGATTGTTGAATTGTCTAGTTATCCTGGGGCGGCTCATATCTATCTCGATTTTGAGGGGTACGCGCGTACCGTCATTGTTTCAATGGACGAGTACTGACCGGCTAACATATCCGCCTCAGATGCTCTTGGAAGAAGTAGTTGCACGCTTCCTGATCGAGGCTATGCAATCTCCTGCCACTCTGCCGCATGATGTAAGGCTAAGCGCAGGCCATCCCGCGCGCCCTCCCAACGCCGGAGCCTCCCATGCCGCAACGCCGTCACTTCCTGAAAACCGCCGCCTTCGGCGCCCTGGCCGCCGGGTTGGGCGGTGTGCTGCCGGGCGCACGCGCAGCGGGCAAGGCATCGGCCAAGACCGGCGTCGGCCCCTTGCCAAACGGCGCAGCACGGGTGATCTCCACCTGGGACTTCGGCGTCGCCGCGAACCAAGCTGCTTGGCAGGTGCTGTCGCGCGGCGGCGCGGCGCTGGATGCGGTGGAGGCTGGGGTGCGGGTGCCGGAGGCGGATCCGGACAATCACACGGTGGGGCTGGGCGGGTATCCCGACCGCGATGGGCGGGTCACGCTGGATGCCTGCATCATGGATCACACCGGCGGCTGCGGGTCGGTCGCGGCGCTGGAGGACATCGTGCATGCCATCTCGGTGGCGCGGCGGGTGATGGAGAAGACGCCGCATGTGATGCTGGTCGGCGATGGCGCGCTGCAGTTCGCGCTGGCGCAGGGGTTCGAGCGCACCAAGCTGCTGACGCCCGAATCGGAGCAGGCGTGGAAGGAGTGGCTGAAGACCTCGCATTACGCGCCCGAGGCCAATATCGAGAATCGTGCCTATCGCCGCGGCACGCTGCCCGGCGGCAAGGACAACCACGACACGATCGGCATGCTGGCGCTGGATGCGCACGGCAATCTGTCCGGTGCCTGCACCACCAGCGGCATGGCCTGGAAGATGCACGGCCGGGTCGGCGACAGCCCGATCATCGGTGCCGGGCTGTACGTGGACAACGAAGTGGGCGGAGCGACCTCCACCGGCGTCGGCGAGGAGGTGATCCGCAATGTCGGCAGTTTTGCGGTGGTGGAGATGATGCGGCAGGGCAAGAGCCCGGCCGAGGCCTGCCGCGAGGTGGTGATGCGCATCGTGCGGCGCAAGCCGGAACTCACCCGCGATCTGCAGGTGGGGTTCCTGGCGATGAACAAGCGTGGCGAGGTCGGTGCGTTCGCGATCCAGCCCGGTTTCAGTTATGCGGTCTGCGATGCGCAGCGGCAGGATCTGTTGCTGCCCGGGCAGAGCCATTTCGCGGCGCCGGCGGCATGAGCGCGATGGTGCCGATGGGCTTGGAAGTGGCCGCCGATGCGATCGGCTCGGCGCTGGCCGCGCAGGACGGCGGGGCGATGCGGGTGGAACTGTGTGGCGGTCTGGATGGCGGCGGGCTGACACCGTCGTTCGGCACGCTGGCGGCGGTGCGCGATCGGTTGCGCATTCCGCTGTATGTGCTGATTCGTCCGCGGGTCGGCGATTTCGTGTTCGACGCGGCGGAAGTGGAGGCGATGCGCCGCGACGTGGAGCAGTGCGTGCGCCTGGGCTGCGACGGCGTGGTGCTCGGCGCGCTGACCACGGACGGCGAGGTGGACACGGCGACGATGCGCGAGCTGATCGCCGCGGCCGGGCCGCTCGGCGTCACCTTCCATCGCGCCTTCGATGTCAGTGCCGATCCGCGGCGTGCGCTGGAGGATGTGATCGCGCTGGGCTGCGAGCGTGTGCTGACCTCCGGTGCGCGCGAGACCGCGCAAGAGGGTGCCGACCTGATCGCCGAGCTGGTGCAGCAGGCCGGCGCGCGCTTGAGCGTGATGCCGGGGTCTGGCGTCACCGAAGCCAACCTGGCGCAGTTGCGTGCGCGCACTGGCGCGCGCGAGTTCCATGGCTCGGCGCGTGGGCCGCTGGCGTCGTGGGCGACGTCGCCGCATCCGCATGTGCGCAGCCTCGGCGGCGACCGCATGCAGACCGATGTGGCGCGGGTGCGGCGGATGGTGGCGTTGCTGGCGGAGTAGGGTGCCGCCGATGCGTGGTGAGCACCGGATCGCAGCGGTGCGGCGGATGGCGACGAGATTCGCGTCGCGGCTGAAGCCGCTCCTACGCGGGGCGGCGGTCTGGGGGAAGCTCCACCGCGCAGAGCACCGCTGATGGGTGGTGCGCGGCGCGCGACCGCAGCGCGGTCAGCGTGACGTGCCCGCTGCGAGCGTGCCGGTCAAGCGCTTCGGATCCAACACCACATGCTTGATGCGCGTGCGCTTCCAGGTGTAGCTGATGTGCACCTTGCCGTCGCGGGTCTGGATCACTGCGGGATAGGAGAACTCGTCCTTGGGGCTGTCTTCCAGGGTCAGCACGCGGGTCCAGTGCTGGCCATCGTCGGACAGCGCCACGGCGAGCACGCCGCGGCCGTCCCACCAGTCCTTGCCGGCCTCGGTCGGGTTGTAGACCAATAGCGAACGGCCGTCGGCCAGCACCACGGCGTCGGTGCCGGAATTGGGATTGGCCAGGTCGAGCAGGGTCATCGGTTCCCAGGTGCGGCCGTTGTCGCGCGACCAGGTGCTGAACACGTGGTTCTGCTGGCTGCGGCCCACCGCCTGCAGGCGGCCGTCCTGGTGCAGCAGCACGCTGGGCTGGATCGCACCGATCCTGGCCGGGTCGTTCATCGCCGGGCCACGGGTCCAGTGCGCGCCGTTGTCGTCGGACCATTCCATGTGCGCGATCCAGCCGGCGTCTTCGCTGCTGCTGGGGCTGAGGATGCGGCCGTCGGGGAGCTGCACCGGCTTGTTCTTGATCGGGCCGAGGATGCCGTCGGGCAGGCGCTTGGGCGTGGACCAGTGATGGCCGCCGTCGCTGGACGTGGTCTGCATGCCCCACCAGCGCTTCGGGTCGGGGCCCACCTTGTAGAACAGCCGCAGCGGCCCTTGCGCGGGCTGGAACAGCACCGGATTCCAGGTCGGCAGCGGCGCGCCCTGTGCCTGTGCGCCATCGGCCACGCGCTGCGCCGGTTGCCAGCCGTGCGCGTCGCGGCGCGCCACCCAGATGGCGACATCGTCGGCGCCTTCGTGGCGGCCGCCGAACCAGGCCGCGAGCAGGCCGTCGCGGGTTTCCACCAGGGTGGAGGCGTGGCACTGCGCGGTCGGCGCCTGCGCGTTGACGAATTCGCTGTAGACGATGGGCGAGGGCGGCACCGGCGGCGGGGCGACGGCGGCCGGACCGGCGATGGCGCGCACCGCGAACAGCGACAGCAAGGGAAACAGCGAAGGCGACATCATGTGGTACGGTCCTGGCCCGCAAACGGGGATACCTATTTATCATCAATTAAATACCATGTGCTGACGCCATCGGCAGTGCCGCCTGCCCGACCGACGATTGCGATGATCCGCCAGGCCGAACCGCCCGCTCTCTCCGCTCCGCTGGTTGGCCACGCTCGGCCTGACCGCCCTGGCCGCGCCGCAGCTGCTCGCCGAGAACTTCGCCGACACCGCGTTGTTCGAGTACGGCGACGTGCGCTGGGTCGACAACGAGGTGGGCGTGATCGAAGGCGAGAACTGGAACGCTATCGATCGCCACGGCGACCTGCGCTGGCGCCCGGTCGAGGTGGATCCGCCGCTGCACAAGCTGCAGTGGTTCTGGCACCCGAACAGCGACCAGACGCTGAAGAGCGTCGGCGAGCTGGTGCAGATCTGGGAAGACAGCGTCGGCCGCGGCGGGCAACTGGTGCTGGGCATCGCCCCGGACCAGCGTGGCCTGCTGCCCGAAGCCGACGTCAAGCGGCTGGAGGAAATGGGCCCGGCGCTGCGGGCGCGCTACGGCGCCGATCGCAACCTGGTGGGTGGCCGGCTCAAGAGCGACGACAGTATCGCCGCGGCGGTGGACGGCGACTGCGATACTTTCTGGAGTGCGCCGGACGGCTCGCACCACGCCACCCTGGAACTGCATTCAAGCAGCCGGTGACCTTCGACACTGCGTTGTCGATGGAATGGCTCAACGACGGCCAACTGGTGCAGAAATACGCGGTGGAAGTGTTCCGTGACGGCGCCTGGGTCAAGGTGGCGCAGGCGCAGGCGATCGGCCACATGAAGATCGACCACTTCCCCGCGGTCACCGCCTCGCGCGTGCGCCTGAACATCCTGTCCAGCGTCGACGCCGCACCGATCCGCGAGTTTCAGTTGTTCAACGTGGGCGCTGCCGCTGCGCGCTGATCCCTGCCTGCGGCATGCAACCGAAGCCGTGCCCGGCGATGCCGGGTGCGGCTTTTTCGTTGGAGTTGTGCGCTGCGTCTTGGCAAGAGCGCCGGCTTGCAGGCGCGATTCCAAAAATCGCTGCGAAGAAGACGGCGCGCGCCGCAGGGTAACTCCCCTCTCCCCCCGGGAGAGGGGTCGGGGGTGAGGGTACGGCGCGAGCGTAGCCCCT